>JARFRT010000399.1 GCA_029287105.1 Akkermansiaceae bacterium
GATGCGCGCTTTGTTTTCTGTTGTTTTGCCAGCGATGATCCTAGGTTGACGGGTGCTGGGAAAAACGGTTACTGTTCCCGCGTGATGAACCGGAATATTTTTTGGGGGTCTTTATCCCTCCTGCTCCTCCTGCCCGCCGCGTCCCTCCATGCCCAGGCGCAGGAGGCAGCCAAGGCCAACAACCGCCACAACGTCCTCTTCATCTGCGTCGACGACCTCAGGACGGAGCTCGGATGTTATGGTGTCGACGCAATCCAGACGCCACAGATTGACAAACTTGCGCAATCCGCGCTCGTCTTTAACAACCACTACGTCCAGGTGCCGACCTGCGGAGCCTCGCGCTATGCCCTGTTGACAGGTCGCCGACCCAGCCTCAGCCACGGTACTCACAATGGCTCGATGACCGGTGGCGAGAGCGCCCTGAAGCCGGACCAACTCGACGGCGCCCAGAGCTTTCCCGAGCTCTTCCGACGCAGCGGCTACCACACGGTCTGCATCGGAAAAGTGTCCCATTCCCCGGACGGCAAGGTGTTTGCTTACAATGGCAAAGGGGACGGCCGGACCGAACTGCCGAACGCCTGGGACGAGCTTCGCACGCCCTACGGTCAGTGGAAATACGGCTGGGGGTGCTTTTTTGCCTACGCCCATGGTGCCAGCCGGGAGACGACCGCCGGGAAAAGCAAGCTGCGACCGGTCTATCAGCACCCGGAGGTGCCCGATAACGGACTGCCCGATGGCATGATGTGCGACGAAGCACTCAACGTGCTCGACGAACTGAAGGCGAAGGACAAACCGTTCTTTCTCGCCGTCGGCTTTTTCAAACCCCACCTGCCATTCGTCGCGCCTAAAAAATACCGCGATCTCTACGACAAGGTGGACGTCCAACCCGCCGTCAACCAACAGCTGAAAAAATCCGCCTACTGGCATGGCAGCGGCGAGTTCTACGGCTACCAGGCACCGCACCCCAATACCAAACCACTCGCGATCCGGGATCAGATCGAGTGTAAAAAATCCTACTACGCCTGCGTCAGCTACATCGATGCCCAGATCGGCCGCTTGATCGATCGGCTGAAGGCGCTGGAGTTGGATGACAACACGGTGGTCGTCATCTGGGGTGACCACGGGTGGCACCTCGGTGACCACGCCATCTGGGGGAAACACAGCCCGCTGGAAAAAGCCACCCGCAGTGCCCTGATCATCAAAGTCCCCGGCATGGCCGCCGCCGGCAAACGCACCGACGCCATCGTCGAATCCCTCGACCTTTTTCCCACCCTGGTGGACGTCTGCCAGCCTGCCTTCAAAAAGACATCGAGCCCGCTCAACGGGCTGAGTCTGGCCCCGGTGCTTAAAAATGCCCGTCATCCGGGAAAGGATTACGCGCTCAGCTACTGGCGCGGCGCGCGCTCTGTGCGGACACCCGACTTCCGGCTCATCGCCAGAAAAAAGGGGGATGACTACTCCGATCTCGAACTCTACGACCACAAAAACGACCCGGAGGAAATGAGCAACATCGCCGGACAAAAACCCGAGGTCGTCCAGCGACTCCTCATGAAGATCAAGGCCGACGACCCGCGGATGGCGAATTAATCGCCGTAGGCGTGAAACATGGGTGCGCCGGGCACCGTATCAGAACCTCGTCGATCCGACCGAACAATTCTATGAAAACACCTTGGAAATTCATCCCCCTCGTCGCGTTTGCCGCTTACTGCACGGCTGTCACGACCGCCGCTCCCGAAGCGAAGGAAAAACACCACCTGTACCTGCTCATCGGTCAATCCAACATGGCGGGGCGCGCGGCTATTCCCCCCGCGGACGCGGCACCACTCCCGAACGCGTGGTTATTGACCAAAGAGGGGGCCTGGGAACCGGCCAAGCCGCCACTCAACATCCACTCGACGATTCGCAAGGGGGCCGGCATGCAGAAGCTGAACCCCGGCACCCAGTTCGCCGCCGATATGCTCGCTGCCTACCCCGGCACGTCCGTCGGTCTGATCGTCAACGCCCGGGGCGGCTCGAAAATCGGACAGTGGGACAAATCCCAAAAATTCTATCAGGATGCCGTCCTCCGCACCCGCCAGGCGATGAAATCCGGCACCCTCAAGGGTATTCTCTGGCATCAGGGCGAAAGTAATAACAGCGACCCCGACTACCTGACTCACCTCAAGGCATTGGTCAGCAACCTGCGCGCCGATCTGGGTGACCCGAATCTCCCGTTCATTGTCGGGCAGATCAATGCATCGAAGAAAAATTACCCGGTCAACGACCACTTGCTGAAGCTGCCGACCGTGCTCAAGGGCACGGCCTGCGTCAGCTCGAAAGGGCTCACCACCACCGATGCCTGGCACTTCGATGCCGCCAGCCAGAAGCTTCTCGGAGAGAGGTATGCCCCTGTCTCTTATACACATCTGACGCTG
>JARFRT010000418.1 GCA_029287105.1 Akkermansiaceae bacterium
GCTCCTCACCAATGTCCACGAAAGCTCCAACGGCCGATACCGCGTCAAAGCCGTGCTCTCTCGCGACCTTGAGGTTGTCCGACACTCGATCGTCCTTCTTCGGAGACAACTGCTCGCAGGCTTCACTCAGATCGAGCGGAATGTAGTACAGCACGGCATCGGGGACAGCATCGCCAGCCCGAGCCTGACATGCGGCGACCACCTGCTGGTATCCCTCAACATCTTTCAGCCCATTGGCCGCCCCACTCGCCAGGCGATCGAGCAACAGGCCGGCCTGCCCGGCAACCGGCTCTTCTATCTCGCTGTGCCGCCGCAGGTGTTTGCTCCGTCCCTGGGCGCGATGGCCGAAGTCGGCCTGCACGAGAGCCCCGGCTGGTGCCGGTTGGTGGTGGAGAAGCCGTTCGGTGAGGACCTGGAGTCGGCCAGTGCGCTCAACCGGCTGGTGCACCGCTGGTTCTCCGAGCCGCAGACCTACCGGATCGACCACTATCTCGGCAAGGAAACGGCGCAAAACATCATGGTGCTCCGGTTTGCCAATGCCATCTTTGAGCCGCTCTGGAATAGTCGTTATATCGACCAAATCCAGATTACATGCTCGGAGAATCTCGGTATGGAAGGTGGCCGCGGTGGCTATTACGACCAGGCGGGAGCATTGCGTGACATGGTGCAGAACCATTTGCTGCAACTACTCAGTCTGGTCGCCATGGAGCCGCCCACTGATTTGTCCGCCGATGGTGTGCGCGATGAAAAGGTCAAGGTGTTGCGTTCGATGCGGCAGTGGGATACGCCTGAACTTGTTGCCGAAAATGTCGTGCGGGCCCAGTATATTGCCGGCCATGTCGATGGTGAACGGGTTGTCGGTTATCGCGAAGAAGACCGTGTTGACCCTGAGTCGATGACCGAGTCTTATGTTGCTCTGAAAGTTTTAATTGATACCTGGCGGTGGAGTGGTGTTCCCTTCTATGTCCGGATGGGTAAGCAGTTGCCGAAAAAGGCGACCGAGATATCCATTCACTTCAAGGAGCCGCCGACCGTGCTTTTCAACGCGCTGTCGGGCGGGGTGCCTGGGGGTAATGTGCTGGTGATCCGTATCCAGCCCGACGAAGGGATCTCCCTGCGTATGGTTTCCAAAATCCCGGGCTCCAGCCTGAGACTGGAGCCTGTCAAGATGGACTTCCATTATGCGACCAGCTTTGGCAAGGGGAGCCCGGAGGCCTACGAGCGCTTGTTGTTGGACTCCATGGCAGGAGACGCCACCCTGTTTGCGCGCCGTGACGAAGTCGAGGAGGCATGGAAATTTATCGATCATATCGAGCATGCCTGGCATGAGTCGAAGACGCCCCCGCCGATGGCAGAGTTTGTCGCCGGATCCTGGGGGCCGAAGGAGGCTGACGACCTCTTGGGACGTGAAGGTCACAAGTGGAGGCGGCTCTAATAAAATTGATTACCTGTGAGTAAGACTATCCAAGATGAATACACCCTGGCCCTCGGGAAAGAGGTCGCCATCGATTCCGTTGACATGGAGTTGCGGCTGCTTTGGGAGGCGGACAAGGCCAGTACGAATGCATCGCTGATTAACCTGGCTGTTTATTCCGAGGAAAAAGGAGCCATTATCAGGAACTCGGAGCTGGTGCAGACCATTACCCGTGAGCACGCGTGCCGGGCGATCCTGATAGGTATTGATCGGGACAGCGCGGAGACGTCGATCCGGGCCTGGATTACGGCGCATTGCCACCTGTCCCACGGACGTAAAAGTGTGTGCTGTGAGCAGATTGCTTTTCAACTAACGGGCAAAGCGACGGGTCGTCTCCGCAATACCGTTTTTGCCCATCTCAATAGTGACCTTCCACTCGTCTTCTGGTGGCAAGGTGAGCTTTCGCCTATTTTTACCGAGAGGCTTTACAGCCTGATTGATCGCTTTGTGTTTGATAGTTCGGAGTGGTCGCAGCCACTGAAGTCTTTCCGCTGTATTGAACAGGTGATGGAGGATGCCGGGGACCTTCACCCGATGGATATCGAGTGGACGCGCAGTTTTCAGATTCGTCTGGCGGTTGCCGGGTTGTTTGATGATCCGCTGGCCGCACGTGCACTGGAGCACATGACCAGGATACGTATCGTGACCCACCCGGATCACAGGATGGCGGGGCTTCAGTTGTTAGCCTGGGTCGTGCAGCGTACCGGCTGGACCCGGAGTTTGGATCTCGGCCTGGACACGCAACAGGACGACCATTTCTACTTTGAAACTCATGAGGGTGCCGATGTCGAGGCGGTTGTTGAATCCAACCCGGCGGGAGCACCCATCGGGCTTATCGAGTTGTCCTGTGCCGACTGCACGGTGAGGGTGTCACGGGATGCCGGATCCCCCTATCTGCATCAGCAACTGGATGCTGGTAACCATCAGATCGACCGGTGCACGCCAGCCAATCAGGACGATGCCGCGGCGCTGGTGATGAACCAGCTGTCGCGCGGTGGAAAAAACTCGCTCTACCGCAGAATGATGCCTGTGTTTCTCGACCTTCTCGGCGACGATGTTTGAAACGGGTTGTGGCACACTTCCATGGCCACTGTTGTCAGTGGCCCGTGTCCAGGGCACAGGATGGTTTCCGGGGGCAGTGAAAAAAGGTGCTCGTGCGCTGTTTGCAAGGCGAGTTGGTAGCTAGACGGGTTGCGGGTGCCGCCCATGGAGCCGGCGAAAACGCTGTCGCCGACAATACATACCGGGTAGGCCAGACCCTCGTAAAAATAGGCCCGTGCGGGTTGGGCGTGACCGCTGACGTCGAGCGCGACGAGTGACGGGTGGGCCGGGCTGAGCGGTGCGCCGTGTTCGATGTCCTCGGGGAAAATGACCGGGGTGTTGCCAAAGCTTCCGATGCCCGCCGTGTGGTCGGGGTGTCGGTGGGTGATGTAGACGGCCTCCGGCTGGAGGTTGTTGTCGTGGAGGAATTGGAGGATCGGAGTGGCGTTGGTGCCCGTGTCAAACACGCTGGCGGTACGGCCGTGGGTGATGACGTAGGCGTTGGCACCGGCATGACCGAAGGGGGTGACAAATGAGTGGAGCCCCTCGGGTGCCCGGGCGACGGGCGTGTAGGAGGAAAGCCCGACCAGGGCCGGGGGGGAAAGCTGGAGCGCGCGGGCAATTTTCTCCAATGCGTCGGGATCGAGGGTTCCGTCGAGTGCTGATTGGACGGCGGGTATGGACAAGCCGGTCTGCATGGCGAGCCGCCCGGTGCTGATGCCGAGGCCGCGCATTGCCTTGGCGATCACATCACAGGCATCGTCTTCAAGCGTGTCGGGATTGGGGTGGGCTGGCATTTCGGGTTGTTGGTGGGCTCCTTTGTAGGCTAAACCATGTCCATGATCAATGTGGTTTGTGCGGTGATACAGGATGGCTGCGGCCGGGTGCTCGGCTGTCAACGCCCGGAGGGGAAGGCGCATGCCGGGAAATGGGAGTTTCCCGGGGGGAAAATCGAGCCGGACGAGACCCCGGTGGATGCTTTGTACCGCGAGATTGTCGAGGAGTTGGGCTGCGCTATCGAAGTGGGTGAGGCGATGGCCGCAGTGGCGCATCACTACGAGGGGTTTTCGATCCATCTGATGCCCTATCGTGCGCGGATCCTGGCGGGTGCGCCAGTTGCGATGGAGCACGCGGAGCTCCGTTGGCTTACCCTGGCTGAATGTGCGTCGCTCGAGTGGGCCGAGGCTGATGTGCCGATCTGGAAAAGCCTGGCGGGGGATTAGGGCTCTGGTGACGGCCCGTCAGCGTTGCTTAGCGTCCGTGTTCAATGCGCTCGGCGAGTGATTCCGGTAATCCGGCGGCGAGGATTTTCTTTTGTGCCGTCTTAAGATCGTATTCGATGCGGCGGAAGTTGACCTCGTGTTGGTCGAGGTTGTAGATGCAGTAGGATGCGCGCCAGTCACCGTCGCGGGGTTGGCCCACGGAGCCGGTGTTGATGAAGTACTTGGATCCGTGCTCGAGTGTGATGGATTCGGCCGGGATCTCCTGCACGCGGGAATCGCGTAGGAATACACGCGGCACGTGGGTGTGGCCGTAAAAGCAAACGGGTGTCACCTGATAGGAAAAATTGGCCATGGCATCAAACTTGTTGGTGACGTAGTTCCATGAATTCGGCTGGTCGAGCGTGGAGTGCACGATGGTGAAGTCGTGGACCTGGCGGACCATGCGGAGGCGGGCGAGCCATGTGCGTTGATCTGGGTCGAGTTGTTCGCGGGTCCAGCGCAGGGCTTCGGCGGCCACCGGGTTCATCATTTCCAGTGAGGTGTCGTGGCCGCAGTCCTGGTCGTGGTTCCCTTTGACGACCGGGCAGCCCATGCCACGGACCTTTTCCAAGCACGCGGCAGGGTCGGCATTATAGCCGACGACATCGCCGAGGCAGATATAGCTGTCACAGTTCTGGGCCTCCGCATCTGCCAGAACGGCCTCAAGGGCTTCCAGGTTGGCGTGGATATCACTGAAGATGGCAATTTTCATAGGAGAAAGGTAAAGGAATCAATGCCCTGTGACGGGCTTGAGGGGAAGTAAAAAAAACGCGGGATTGGGGATAATGGTGGCGAAGAATGTAAGGTGGGCAGTTGTCGGGACGTAGCGTTGTCTACGTCATGATCCGGGTGGGTTGCTTCAAAATGTTGCTCATTCCGAATCGGGACATTGGAAGAATCGTCGCAGAGAATGGTGGACGCCCTCAAAGCTGCTGGTGGTAACGTGCTGTGCACCATTTATCCCGGGGTCGGGCACAACTCCTGGGCAAAGACCTACGCGAATCCTGAACCCTATCAGTGGTTTCTATCCCATCAAAAGAAAAAATGAAAACACTCGTATTCATCCTGCTAATGAGCCCCGCCCTATGGGCTGCGGCCGATCAGCCCGTTGCCATGGAAAAGCCTATCGGCCCGGATTTTCTTCGGCAGAAAATCATCGAGGACTGGCTTCTTCAGGATGCCGGGCAGGGGAATACGATTGATTTTTCCCGGCCGGGGCAGCCCGAGCGGGCACTGCTGGAGAAGGTGCTCAATGCGTGCCGCAATCCGCCCGAGGTGGACATGAGTAAAGGCAAGGAAGCCTACATCCGCGCCTGTTCGCAGCGCCGCAGGGAGCGATTGGAGACCATGGGCCGCAAGGTGCCCCGCTTTGTCTTTGTCAGGCAAAACCCACTGTCCGGATCTTTCTACGGCTACACGGAAGGGCAGTCGGACGCCCAGCATGAAAGTAATTTCCGTCCCGATACCGAGTTGTGTATGGTCGAAATGGTGCACGGTTTCGCCAAGGTCAGCTCACTTTTAAAAGACCCCCAGGGCGTGATCCGGGATCCCGAGGTATCCTACGACGGCAAGCGGTTACTTTTCGCTTGGAAGCGATCTCATCGGAAGGACGACTACCACCTTTACGAAATGATTCTCGCGACCAAGGCGATCCGGCAGTTGACCTTCGGCCTGGGATTTGCGGACTACGAAGGCCGTTATCTGCCCGATGGAGACATTGTTTTCAGTTCCAGCCGCGGGGTGTCGACGATTCCCTGCTGGTGGGTTGAGTCGAGTAACATCTGGCGTTGTGACAAGGATGGTCAATTCATCCGTCGGCTGGGATACGACCAGGTGACCACCAATTACCCGACGCTGCTGGAGGATGGCCGGATTGTGTACACACGCTGGGATTACAATGACCGGGGCCAGACATTCCCCCAGCCGCTTTTTGTGATGAACCCGGACGGGACCCGGCAGGTGGCCTATTACGGAAACAGCTCGTGGTTTCCGACCACCATCGGTCACGCCCGTGAGATCCCCGGCTCTCATGGCAAGATGCTGGCCATCCTCCACGGCCACCACACGCACCAGAAAGGGAAGCTGGCAATCATCGATCCACTGCAAGGCACCGACGACGGCAAGGGTGTGCAGATGGTGGCTCCGCGGCGCCCGACCAAGCATGTCATCGTGGATGCCTATGGCCAGGATGGTGATCAGTTCCAGTACCCCTATCCGATCAATGACCGCGAGTTTTTGGTGACCTATGACCCGCTGCCAAGCGGCAACCGGAAATACCCGCGACCCTTCGGGATTTACTGGATGGATATCGATGGGAAACGTGAACTGCTCGTGGTTGACCCCCATATCCACTGCAAGCAGGTGTTCCCGGTAGTGGCGCGGAAGAAGCCGCGTACGATCCCGAGTCAGGTGGATCACAGCCAGTCAACGGCTCAGGTCTATATGCAGAATGTTTACGCAGGGAAGGGCTTGAAGGGGATTAAAAAAGGCACAGTCAAAAAACTGCGTGTTGTCGAGATGAGGCTGCGTGCCGCCGGTGTCGGCAACTCGTCATCATCCGGCCCACACAGTCGGGCCATGATCAGCACGCCGGTATCGGTCGGGAACGGCAGTTGGGACGCCAAGATGATCCTCGGTGATGTCGATGTGCATGAGGATGGATCCGCCTACTTTACCGTGCCGGCGAATCGTCCCATCTACTTCCAGGCGCTCGATCAAGACAACCGTGCGGTCAATACCATGCGCACCTGGGCGACGTTGATGCCCGGCGAGATGATGTCGTGTGTCGGCTGCCATGATAACCGGCATGACGCCCCGGCAAATACCGGCCGGTCAATGGCGCTGCTTGATGGCTTGCAGCCACTCCAGCCATTCTACGGGCCGGCCCGAGGGTTTAGTTACCTCCGTGAGGTGCAGCCGATTTTTGACCGCAAATGTATCGAGTGCCATGATGGCACCAAGGCCTTGTCCCTGAAGTCGACGCCGCGCAGCCATCGACCCGAGAAGCGTCTCTGGGCGGAAAGTTATTTGAACCTGTTGCAGGTTGGCGAACACGGCAAAGGGGCCTTGCAGGCGAACGTCGACGGCAAATATGTCAAATGGTTAGGTTCCCAGTCGGAGCCGACCCCGCAGCCGCCGTACCTCCGGGGTGCTGTCAATTCCCCCCTGATCAAGCTGCTTGAAAACGGGCATTACAAGGTCAGGATGAGCCGCGAGGAGCTCGACAAGCTGTCTGCCTGGATTGACCTCTATGTGCCGTACAGTGGTATGTATCCGGAGGCGGGTGACTGGACTGAGCAGGAGAAGGGGAAGTATGCCCATTTTCAAGCGAAGCGCGATTACATGCGCGAGTATGACCGGTTGAACCGCCAGGCACTGCTCGCCGCCAAGGGGGGCAAGCAAACCGTCCCGGCCAACCGGGAGGAAGACTACTTCGACTACTGTAAGCAGCACGCCCCGGAATCAGTTCAGACCTTTGATTCCCGGCTTGCCCGGCATCGGGCTGAACTTGAAAACAGCTACCGCAATCTCGCGCTGAACCCTGACGACAAGAAGGAGGCTTACAGCTTTCCCCATGCCAGCAGCAACTCGGAATGCCGCGGCGATGCCATGTTCCTTGCCCGCAATGCCATCGACGGGGATAAACGCAACACGGATCACAGCAAGGAGCTTTCCTGGGGGCCGGAGCGATCCGACCGGATTCCCAATCCGTGGATCAAGATTGATTTCGGGCAAGATTGCCAGGTGGATCAGGTTCGTCTAACACTGCGAGCTGACTTCCCCCACGACGTTGTCTGGACCGAGGCCCGACTTGATTTTTCCGACGGAAGCCACGAAAAGATCACCCTGAGGAAAACGGGTGACGAACAGAGCTTCCCATTTGCCAAGCGGACGTCCAGTTGGGTCAGGCTGGCCCCATTGAAAACGGCCGCACCCGGCGGCTGGGCGGCATTGAGTGAATTCGAGGTCTGGGGGCGAACCTGTCTTCATTCCTCCCCGTGAGCGTGCTGCCCGGATGGGTTAGTTCTGTGGCTTGGCCCTGGGGTCCCCGACCTCCTGTTCGAGTTCGTTGATTTTGCGGCGGACACCATCCATCGGGTAGTCCTGATTTCGACGGGACCAGAAGTTTTTCAGCCACAGTAATTGTGTTTTTTTGTTGGGGAAGAGCTGTGCATCCGCAAGTCGCTCCGCCTCGGGGACCTCCAATGCATTCTGCAGGGCGAAGAGGCAGCACACGAGATTGGGAGTGTGGTTCTGGGGCGACTCCTTGAACAGCGCAAGCCCAAGCGCGTAGGCGTCCGGCTCACGGCCCTGCACCTGGGTCATGACGTAAAAGGCAAAGCGACGGAGTTGGCTCCGTCTGTAGTCGGGTAGCGATTTGCATGCCAGCGTATCCTCATAGTGGCCGAGCGCGCGGGCCGGGTCGGGTAGTTTATGGCGGTCGTTCCAGAGTCGGGCGAGCGCGAGGTGGAGGCGCCAGTCGTCCGGGTTCTGCCTGACCCCCTCGGTGAGGAAGGCGGCCCCTTTGCGGATGTAGGCCAGTTGCATGGCCGAACGGCGGATCGGGCTCAGGTCTTTGTTTTCCTTGTAGTAAACCGAGGCATTGGTGTGGAGATGCCATGCGCCTGTATCCCAGTAGTGGGTCGTCTGGGGTTGCAGGGTGGTGATGACCTCATAGCTTTGCTCCAGCTTCAGCCAATCGAGGTTTTCAAAGTGCACAAAGGCGCGCAGGTTCCAGATGGATGCGACCAGTGAACGCAACCCGCCGAGGGCCACGGCGGCGCCGGTCTGGCCCAGACGCAGGCTGGTGCCCTCCTTGAGCGGCGGTTGGATCAACCGTTGTGCCACCATGTCCTGGCTCAGTCGGTCTTCAAAGCGCAGCTTGGCGGCACCGAAGCCGAGCAAGATGCAGATGATCACAACAATCTGGAAGAGGATACGCACGGGGGATCGGCTGCTAAATTGGTTAGAATTCTTTTTTCCGGAAAGTGAACCATGCCAGCACGCTGTAGATGCCTGCGTAGAACAGGGTGAGTATGGCCAGGCGGGCGAGGACGCCCTGGCCGATTTTTTTGCCTTCGATGGAGGCGTCGATGATGTTGTAAAGTTGGAAGTCGGGGAAAATCAGAGCCACCCCCTGGGTGAGTATTTTCAGTTCTCCGGACACCCCGTCTTTTTGGCTGTAGAGCCAGTAATTCCGCGCATCCGCGGTGAAGTGGCCGATGAAATAGATCACCACGGCAATCACGATGGTAAATAGGGTGGAGCTGGAGAAGGTCGAGATCAGGAGCGCAAGGGACGCCATGACCGTCGCCTTGAAAAAGATCGCGGCGATCCCGGCCTGCAGGTCCCAGGTCACCCCTTGTTGGGAAATGGATTCCCGGCGAATGTCGAGGTATTGCTGTGGCCAGCCGAGCTTGGCTCCTTTTTCCATTTCCGCGGCTAGCAGTTCTTCGGCGCGCAGATGGAGGACGACGGTGAGCAGCGCATCCATCAGCAGCAGTGAAACGGCGATCAGAACCAGCACGCCGGCGAGCTTCCCGAGCAGGTAATCGAGGCGTGGCACGGGTTTGCTCAGGATAGTGTAAAGTGTCCGGTCTTCGAGATCCTTAGGGATGAGCAATGCGGTGCCGGCAATGGCAAAAAGTGCGGAAAACATCGCCATCGCCCCCATGGCCGTACTTTTCAGAATGATCAGTTCCTGTTCGGCGCTGTCCTCGGTGACGCGACTCCATGGCATATCAAAGAAGCTGGCCGCCAGCATCAGGATGACAAACACCGCGAGAAAATAAAATACCTTCATCCGCACCAGTTGGGTGAAGGTATGGCCGGCGATCACCGAGATGCGGGCCGGGGAGAAAAAACCGTTTCTACGCATGGGGGTCTCCTTGCTCGTTGGTGTTGCCGGGCTTGGCGGCGGTGGCCGCCGTTTCTGCATGGTCGGATGCGTTGGCCAAGGCGTCCGACTTGCGGGCTTCATCAAGGAAGAGCCGTTCGAGGGTGGTCTTGGGTTTTCCCATGCGGACGAACTCCGCATTTTCGGCATCGGCAATGACGGCGCGGATGCGGGCGAGGGTGCGCGAGCTGGCATTCCGGATGACGACCTCGGTCTGGTCCTCAATGGCGATGAGGTCTTCCAACCTGCCTTCCTTGACAATCTTGCCATTGAAGATGATTCCCACGTGATCGCAGACCTCCTGGACTTGTTCCAGCAGGTGGGAGCAGAGGAAGACGGTGACCCCGCGTGCCTTCAGGTCGACGATCAGATCACGGATCTGGCGCGAGCCAATGGGGTCGACGCCGGCGGTGGGCTCGTCCAGAATCAACAGTCGGGGGTCGTGGATGAGTGCCTGGGCGAGGCCGATGCGTTGCAGCATGCCCTTGGAATAGCCGCCGATGCGTCGCTTGCGCGCGTCCTGCAGGGAGACCATCTCGAGCATTTCCTCAACCCGGTTTTGCACTTCCTTGCCGCGCATGCCGCAGAGTTTGGCGTAGAAGCGCAGTGTTTCCTCACCGCTGAGGTGTTTGTAAAAGTAGGGGTTCTCCGGCAGGAAGCCGATTTCCTGGCGGGAATCGGTTTTCATTGAGTTTTTGCCAAAGACGTGGCAGCTGCCGCGGGTCGGGGCGAGCAGACCTAGCAGGGCCTTCATAGTGGTGGATTTACCCGAACCATTCGGGCCGATCAGTCCGTAGACCTCCCCTGGCATGATGGCAAGCGACACGTCATCAACGGCCCGCACCCTCGACTTTCGAAAAGGCGAGGGGAATTCCTTGACCAGATGGTTGATTTGAACGGCGGGTGTGACTTCCATGTTGAATTGATAGGGAAGATAGCGGTATCGGGGCACTGTGCAATGGCTTTTGTAGGTTAGGCGAATAATTATAGGTCCCCCTCAACCAATCCTTTTTCTCTGGACAATTCCTCACACGCATGTCGATCTGTCCAGGTATGAAAACGCAATTAATCATGATAGTGACGGGAGCGGTCAGCCTTTTCGGCTTGAGCTCCTGCTTCCAGGTGGAAAGTACCATTACCGTCAGAAAAGATGGTAGTGGAACGATCAGCGAGAAAATGGTTCTGGGTGAACAAATGAAGATGATGCTCGCCCAGGCCGGAGCCGGTGGAGAGGACCCGATGGCCCAGATGCTAGATAAAACCAAGGCCGAGGCCCGCGCCAAGGCTATGGGCGAGGGTGTCGAAGTCGTCAGTGTCGAGAAAATCGATGCCCAAGGCAAATTGGGCGTGAAAACCACCTTTCGCTTTGCCGATATTAACAAGCTGAAGTACTCGCCGAACGATGCGATGGATAAGGGCGATGCCGGCGGCAATGCAGCCGACGACGGCGACGAAGGCAGTGTGACCTTTAAGCTGGCCGACGGCAGACTGACCATCATTCAAAAAGCTCCCCAAGGCGATGCCAATGACGCCGGCGGGTTTGAGATGGTCGATGGTAAACTGACCCTCAAACCGCAGGTGCCCCAAGGGGGTGGCAAGGATGCTAAGCCTGAGCAGCCGGAGATAGATCCGCAGCAGTTGGCCATGATGCAGGGGATGATGAAGGACATGCGCGTCACCACGAAAGTGATCATCGAGTCAGGCATCAACAGCACAGACGCCACCTATGTTGATGGCGACACCATCATCCTGTCGGATATCCGGATGGAAAAGCTTTTGGCGGATCCTGAGAAGCTTAAATCTCTTCAAGGCGGCGATTTCGACCAGATGAAAAAAGCCCTCAAGGGGGTGGAGGGAATCAAGTTCGAAGACAAGGACTCGATCACCGTGGAGATGAAGTAATACGATCCGCGTAAATCGAATGAGGCAAGCCTCATTCAATCACCCGTAGAGAAAGGCGCGCCGTGAAATTCACGGCGCGCTATTTTGCGATGCCCGCGGGTCTGGCTGAGGCTCTCGGCGCAGGCCCAAAAAAAACGCGCCGACCGGAAGTCGACGCGTTCACTAAACAACAATAGAGTATTGCCTGTAAAATCAGGCTTCGGCGTGAAGGGCTTCTTTGCGGGCCTTCTTGATGATGTCGCGCACGGTATCGGACGGTTGGGCGCCCTTGGAAATCCATTCGTCGGCCTTGGCGACGTTGATGTCGTAGTTGACACCGTCCTCCATGGGATTGTAGGTGCCGATTTGCTCGATGTAGCGGCCGTCGCGGCGTTTGCGGCTGTCCACAGCAACGATCTTGTAATAAGGACGATCCTTGGTGCCTTGGCGGTTGAGTCTGAGAGTAAGCATGGTTGAATGGGTTGAAAAATGATGCGGCGCTGCTGCGACGGGGCGGGAAATTGTACGATGCGGGGTGATTTGCCAAGCGAAAAATGGTATTTTCAGCGATTTCACGTTTTCATTAGGGAAAACGATGCTAAATACCGCCTCCGCCATTTCTCTTGGAACGGGCAACTTCAAACTTCAGACTTTAGCAAATCCATGTTTATCGACCACATCAGAATCATCGCCCAGGCTGGCGACGGCGGCAACGGCGTCGTCCATTTCCGCAGGGAAAAATTCAGACCCAAGGGTGGCCCGGACGGTGGCGATGGCGGCAACGGCGGCAGCGTCATCCTCCGTGTCGATCCCTCCGTCGATAACCTCAAGGCCTATTCCTATGACCCGAAGCTCATTTGCAAACCCGGAGAGCACGGTGCCGGCAACCGCAAACACGGGAGGACATCCAAGGATAAAATCGGGCGCGTGCCACCGGGCACCGTCGTCTACCGCAGTAACGCAAGCACCGTCACCGAGGCCGTGGAAAAGGAACGCAGTGACGCGGGCATCGACCTCGAACCCATCGCCGACCTGACCGAATACGGCGAGGAGTTCGTCCTCTGCGCCGGCGGTAAAGGCGGCAAGGGGAACTGGCACTACAAGACGTCCGTCAACCAGGCCCCCGAAGAGCACACGCTGGGCACCGAGGCTGAGTCCGGTGTTTTCTATCTTGAGCTGCGCCGCATCGCGGACGCGGGCATGGTGGGCTTCCCTAACGCCGGCAAATCCACCCTGGTGAGTAAACTGTCCCAAGCCACGCCGAAGATTGCCAACTACCCGTTCACCACCCTGAACCCGATGGTGGGTGTGGTCGAGTTTCCCAAGTACCGTCGCTGCACGGTGGCGGATATCCCCGGACTGATCGAGGGCGCCCATGCGAACCGCGGGCTGGGGCACGAGTTTTTGCGTCACATCACGCGCTGCCGCTTGTTGCTCTTTGTGATCGATATGGCGGGCAGCGAGGGCCGTGATCCCATTGAAGACCTCGAAACCCTGCGCATGGAGATCAAGCTCTATGATGAGGACGTTTCGAAGTTCGAATGGATCGTTGTGGCGAACAAGATGGATCTCGAGGGGGCCGAGGAAAACCTGGCCATGTTCAGGCAGCGTTTCCCCAAGGTGACGATCCTGCCGATTTCTGCCAATACCGGCGACGGTCTTGAGGGCCTTCGTGAGGAGCTCGACCGGCGGGTGGGGTATCGCAGGGATAATACCTAGGCCATGAGCCACAAGGCGATGTGAGGGAGCGGTTTACCTGTCTGCTGACATGACCATGTTGCCGCAGGCCCAGGAAGGAGGGAAACTCCTGTCCCTCGGCAACCCAAGCCCGCAACCCAAGCCTTCTTTCGTGTCCCTTTTCGCGTTTTTCGCGGTCGAAAAAAAGCATCCTAAGACAGACCGGCCCATTCATCCTCTGCTGTGGACAGGAGTGTCCACACTCCCTACCTTAAACCGCTTCGCGGGCACCTGTGCAATGCAGGAGCAGTCAACATGCAACCTGGAATGTTCAAGATTAAGGCAGATTGGGGGCAGTCCCGCATGCTGTTATTCAGGGATCGAGTGATAGATTTGCTCGAGGGTGAGTACGGCGTAGGCGGTGACGAGTACGGGATCGCTTTCCCACCAGCGTGAGTTTTTGTTCACCCATGAGCCGTCTTCGCGTTGGTCGGTGAGGATTTTGCCAGCCAGATCGTTGCGCCAGTCGACTTTTTTGCCATCCTTGAGGGTGAGTTTGTCAATATTGGCGGCGGCGAGACCTTTCGCCATGACGTGGTAGTAGTAGAAGAGCCCCTGTTGACCGAGAGCGGGATCCTCTTTGGTGGCGAGGCCGGGGTTTTCCTTGACGGTGTAGTTCTCGGCCAGCCATTTTTTGACGGAGGTGACGCGGACGTCCTTTTCGTCCAGCTCTGCGTAGATCATCGAGAGCAAGCCGGCATAGGACATGGATCCGTATCCGCGCAAGGTTTTGCTGCCGTCCGGGTTGATGTTATGCCCTGCCTTCGAGTCGCCGGGGAAGTAGTTCATTGAACCGTCATTACTGATCCCGGGCTGGTCGTTGGTTTCCTTCAGGTTCTGGGTACGCGAGATGAACTGGATGGCGGCATCCCAATTGAGTTCGGGCTGCTTGCCGGAGGCGTCGTCCTGGGCAATATGCCGCGACAGTCGGAGCGCCTCGATTGAGAGGTAGGTGTTGGACATGTCGGAGTGATTGAATGACCCTCCGTAGCCGATGCCGCCATCGTATTTATTATCGGCCTCGCCCTTGGTATCCCAGTCGGTCTGTTGGTTGATGAGGAATCTGCGGGCCTTGAGGATGGTCGGATGATAGGATTTGTCGCCGGTGCTGACCAGGGCGACAATGGAGGTGGCCGTGTTGTAGGTGCCAAGTCCCTTGCCGTAGATGCCGCCATCGTCCTTCTGCTGTTTGACCAGCCAGCTGTAGCCTCGGTCGATGTGCTCCGCCTTTTCGTAGGATGGAGAACGCATCGCGGCGGTGAGCGCCAGCGCGGTGTAGGCGGGGTACTTGGCTTCGCGCCAGAAGCCCTCCTTGTCTTGCTGGGCCTTGAGGTAGTTATTGCCGCGTTCGATGGCCCGTTTCATCTCCAGTTTGACGGAGAGGTATGGGTTGGGCGTGGTCTGTGCAGACAGTGGCAGAGTGAGTGCGAGGATGGGGAGAAGAATTTTCATGATGTGGTTGAGGATGTGTTGTGAGTAGGGTGGCCTACGGGGCTGGGTGACATAATCATAACGTTGATACCGCAGTATTCTTGTCTTTTTTTTCAAAAATGAAGCATGGCTATCGTTGGCCGTGGGGGCATGTGCGTCGGCCCCTATTCTTGTTCGGCAAGCCAGCGTTCTACCTCGATGGAGGCGGCGCACCCCTGTCCGGCAGCGGTGATGGCCTGGCGGTATTCGGTGTCGGAGATGTCACCCGCGGCGTAAATGCCCTCCACGCTGGTCAGCGTGCCCTGCTTTTGGATGATGTAGCCGTTTTCATCAGTCTCTACCAAGCCGTTGAGGAAGGCGCTGTTCGGGGTGTGGCCGATCGCCATGAAAACGCCTTCGACGGCGAGCTCGGATGTGCTGCCGTCCTTCAGGTTTTCAAGCAGGACGCCACGGATGTCACCTTTTTCATCGGTGAGATATTCCTTGATGCCGGAGTCCCAGACAGGTTCGATTTTTTCATGGGCGAGTGCGCGCTGGGCCATGATTTTGGAGGCGCGCAGTTCGTCGCGGCGGTGGATCAGGTAGACCTTGCTGGCGAATTTGGTTAGGAAGGTGGCTTCTTCACAAGCGGAGTCGCCGCCGCCAATGACACAGACGGGAACATCGCGGTAGAAAGCACCGTCACAGGTGGCGCAAGCAGTCAATCCATGCCCGCCCTTGACGAGGTCTTCCTCGCCGGGAAGTCCAAGATAACGGGCGGAGGCGCCGGAGCAGACGATGACGGCTTTGGTCTGCAGCTCCTTTTCGCCCACTTTGAGCGTGAAGGTTCCGTCGTCTTCGCGGGTGACGCCATCGACCAGGCCGAACTCGACGCGACCACCGAATTTCTCCGCCTGCTGCTGCATGTTCATCATCAGCTCGGGGCCGGTGATGCCTGCCGGGAAACCGGGGAAGTTTTCCACCTCGGTCGTTGTCGTGAGTTGGCCTCCCGGCTGGGTGCCGGTGAGGATGAGCGGGTTAAGATCGGCGCGAGCGGCGTAGATGGCGGCAGTGTATCCGGCAGGGCCGGTTCCTATGATGATGACGTTTTCCATGATGATTAGATGGGTAATGCGCGGGATTATGCCCGCAAAAGTGAGATGGGCAAGTGGTTTCACGGGTTTCTGTTGCCCGTGCGCGGCATGCGCGGCGCCCGTGGTTCCGGTCTTGCCTTTTTGGGCTTATAGTGGCAGAACGGGCGCGCGGCCTGCTGGCTGTTACTATGAATATCATTATTGTAGGAGCTGGTGAAATTGGACGCCATCTGGCTGTGTCGCTGTCACGCGAGGCTCACAGTATCGTTGTCGTCGAAAACGATGCCCAGGTGGCGGCAGAGCTTGAACAGCACATCGATGGTCGTGTGATTACCGGAAGCGGTGCCAGTGCCAACGCCTTGTTGGAGGCCGGCGTGGCCGAGTGTGAGCTGTTTCTCGCCCTGACCAGCGACAGCACCGTGAACCTCATGGCGACATCGATGGCGAAGAAGCTGAATGCCGCCAAGGTGATCGCAAGGGTGCATCCGGGGATCCAGCGTGAGGAGTGGTTGTTTGATTACCGCGGGCACTTCGGCATTGACCATATTTTCAGTTCCGAGCGCCTGAGCGCCATCGAACTGTCCAAGTTTATCCGGAACCCGGATTCATTGATGGTGGAGGAAATTGCACGTGGCAGGATCGAGCTCCAGCAGGTGCGGGTGAGTGAGCGCAGTGACGCGGTGGGGAAGCGTCTGGTCGACCTCAAGGCACCGGAGCGCACCCGTGTGGCCTCGATCACGCGCGGCGGGGAGCACTTTGTGCCGACGGCCGGAGACGCCTTGGCGGCTGGAGATGTGGTGACGATCTTCGGTGATCCTAACCGACTACGGAAGCTGGCGACCCGACTGCAAAAGGGGGGTGGCAAGGAGGATGAGATGCGTGTCGTGATTTTCAGTGGCAGTGAGTATGGGTTTGCTTTGGCGCAGATGCTGGAAAGTTTCCAGTGCAAGGTCAGGATTATTGAGAAAAATCCCGATCGGGCGCAGGAGCTGACAGGTCTTCTGGCTGATACCACGGTGATCAATACCGATGGTACGGTGCTCGCGGAGCTTGAGGAGGAGCAGGTTGGGGATGCCGACTTTTTTGTCGCTACCAGTGGCAGTGACGAGGACAACGTGATGACCTGTTTGCAGGCCAATAACCTGGGGGCGAAGAACTGCCTGACCTTGATTCACCGTGCCGACTACGCGAATGCGATCAGCGCCAGTGGACGTCACTTCGGCGTGTTGGCAGCCGTGAGCCCACGGGAGGCGACCCGGCGGGAGTTGGAACGTTTCCTGATATCCGACCAGTTTCACACCGTGAAGAAAATGGGAGCCGGCGAGGTCATTGAGACCGAGGTGGCCAAGGCGTCGATTGCTGCCGAGCACATGGTCTCAGAGATTGACTGGCCCGAGGGGTGTGTGTTGGTCGCGCGGATGCGTGGGCTGCATGCGATTGTGCCAGGACCGGAGGACGTGCTGCAACCCGGAGATACCATCTATGCCATGGTGGCTCCGAAGGTGCGCAAAAAATTTCTGAAACTGGTGCGGTAAACCCCGATGCCGGACCTACACTGCCTGCTATCCGCTACTTTTTAATATGAACTTTCGTATCCTCGCCAAATTCCTCGGTGCTTTGCTGTTGCTGGAGAGCATCGCGATGGCTGCGTGCGGGGTGTTTGCCTGGATGGACTCGGTGCCCGGCGATCTCAGAGCGATGTCCTCGCTATTCCTGTCGGCCGGAATCGGTGCCTTGGCAGGTTCGTTGCTGATGGTCTGCGGGATAGGGAAAATTGACCGGGTTCCGCGTCGTGAGGGGATTGTGGTGGTGGGGCTTGGCTGGGTGCTCTGTGGTATCGTCGGCAGCCTTCCCTATATGTTAGGCGAGCCGAGGCTGGAGATGTCGGATGCGCTGTTCGAGTCGGTTTCCGGATTTACCACGACAGGTTCCACGATCATGCAAACGAACCCATTGGCCGGGCTTGATATTGAATCCTGGCCGCGGGGCATCCTGTTGTGGAGATCCGTAACCCAATGGCTGGGAGGGATGGGTATCCTGGTGCTTTTCGTGGCGATCCTCTCTTATCTTGGCATGGGTTCGAAGTCACTGTTCCGTAACGAGTCATCATTCCAAACGGGCGAGGCAACCACCGCGCGCATCCGCGATACGGCGATGACTTTGTGGAAGGTCTATGTGGTGATTACCCTGGTCTGTGTGATCGGTCTGAAGGCGATGGGCCTGAGCACGTATAACGCCATCTCCCATGCGTTCACCGTCGTGTCGACGGGCGGGTTTAGCCCGCATAATGAGAGCATCGGCCACTATTCGGGCTGGGGGAATGGCTGGCTCGTTGAGCTCTGGCTCAGTCTGTTTATGGTGATCTGCAGTATGAACTTTCTGATCTGGGTCGTGCTGCTGCGGAAACGGTGGAAGCGCCTGCAAGATGAGGAGGAAGGGCGGTTGTTTATCGTGTTCTGCCTCGCCGCATCAGTGGTGCTCTCCTTCGGCGTGGCAAGTTCGCAAAATATGGATTTTTCCACAGCCCTGAGACAGAGCTGGTTTACGGTGGTATCGATTGCGTCGACCACGGGGTTTGGAACCGTGGACTACCTGCAATGGCCCAGTTACGGGCTCATTCTTCTGGCGGGCATGATGTTTTTGGGCGGCTGTTCGGGATCGACCGCAGGGGGGATGAAGGTGAGTCGGCTCATCGTGTTTTTAAAAACGGCCCGATTTGAAATCGTCAAGGCGTTTCGGCCGAACCAGGTGTTCCGCATGCACGTCAACGGCAATGCCCTCGGTGGGGGCGAACGTGCGCAGACGGTGGTTTTCGTGGCGCTCTACGCGTTTATCGTGATGCTCTCCTGGTTTGTGGTCGCGTTGCTTGAGGCGGGAAATGGGATGGATATGCTGACCGCCTTCGGTTGTGTGGCGGCCACCCTGGCGAACATTGGTCCGGGATTTGGTGATGTCGGACCAAGCGGTAACTTTGCGCACCTGCTGCCGGTCACCAAGGTGTTTCTCTCGTTGTTGATGATTCTGGGCCGTCTGGAGCTTTATGCCATTCTGGTGCTCTTCATGCCCAGTATTTGGCGGAAATACTAACTTCCCATGGGGGGATGTTAAGGAAGGTGTTAATTGACAAAGATGTCATCCGGGGCCTCGGCCAGGATCTGGTGATAGGGGGAGATGCGGCGTAACAGGTCGGCCCATAAATCTTGTTCATGGTGGCTGGCGAGAAGGCCGGTGCTGGGGAGTGTCGGGATCCATGAGTTTTTACGCAA
The DNA here is from genome assembly GCA_029287105.1 of Akkermansiaceae bacterium. Taxonomy (GTDB): domain Bacteria; phylum Verrucomicrobiota; class Verrucomicrobiia; order Verrucomicrobiales; family Akkermansiaceae; genus Oceaniferula. The sequence goes on from JARFRT010000418.1 coordinate 19,062, forward strand.
CTCGCTCTCAAGCTGTCCCGGGGTCCATCCTGAGTAGCCGGCAAAGGCGCGTACGAGCGTGCCGGGTTGCCTGGTGCGTTTGATGGCGTCCTGGGCTGAGATGCGGGTGGCGAACCGGAGCTGGTGGTTTTTCTGGGTCCAGAATGCGGCGAAGGTGAGATGTTCTTGTCCCACGGGACCGCCGAGGTGGACATGGATGTTTTTCAAGGCGTCGAATTCATCGGCGGTCAGGAGTTCACCCACGGTCTGCCCGGTGGGGTGGTTGAGGATGAGTCCGTAGGCTCCTTCCTCGCCATTGTGCTCGGCGAGCAGGATGACACTTTTGTTGAATATCCCCTCGCGAAGCGATGGATCGGCGATCAGAAGTTGGCCTTCGAGGTGGATCGGGGAGTCTGGCGAGTCATGCATAGGCGAGCGCCAGCTTAATTCATCCAGCCGCTCTGCCAAGCCAAGAGGTCGGTCTGGGGCGTTTTTTTTCTTGTCGAGGGGGGCAATTTCCAGAACTTGCGGGTTGCCAAGTGTTGTTCGCTCACTGAGCATGGCCGTATGGATTGGAAACGCTGGAGCTGTGTCGTCACAAGTCTGTCCTTGATGTCCTGTGCCCAGTTGGGCGAGATGGCCGGGATCACGAAAAAGAAGAAGCCCGTGGCGGATCCCTACGGCCTGGATGCTTATCGACAGGCGGGTGGGAGCGTCACCGGTATGGCCGGTGCCACGGTCAGGGTGACTGGGGCCAGCCCGTCTGGGGCGGGGGCGAGTAGCGCTGGCATTACGCGGGAAGAGGATATCATCTGGGCTCCTGAAAACCCGGATGAGGCGATCGGAGGGGGGTTGGAGGAGCTCTGGAAACTACCGGAAAACAAGACCTGGCACACGAGTTATACCGTGGCGGGACAACTGTCCCATCAATCGGGCAAGCCGATGATGATCTGGTTTACCGATTCCACGCGCAGCCCGCTGTGTCGAAAACTCAGTGACGAGCTGTTTTCAAAATCAGAATTTGAAGAATGGGCCGTAGCACGGCTGGTTCGCCTGCGGGTGGATACCACGTTGCCGGCCAAGGAGCGACATACCGATCTGGGGGTCAGGAAGAGTAAATACATCGAGAAACTCAAGGAACGATATTCGGTCCACGGGTTTCCCACCGTGCTCATCCTTTCTCCGCGGGGGGCTACTGTGGCCAGATACCGTGGCTATAAGAAAGGGGGCGGGGATTATTACTGGGGACGGCTCAAACAGGCGGTGGCCAAGGCTGAGGAGGACTACGGGTCATGGCGCGAGAAGCTTGAGGCTCGCGGATACCGTCTCTGGACGAGTAGGGATGGACGCAAGACCTTTGCCAAACTCTACCGTTTCCGACCGGGAAGGGTGACTTTGATCGATCCCGAGGGAAAGCGGGGCACCACTTCGCTGCGGAAGTTGTCGGATGCCGACCAAGCATGGGTTTTACTTGAGAAAAAGAAGTACGACAGCCGTGGTGGGCGCTGATGCGCGGCTGGCGGTGGTCGGAATGGTGCGGCCGGGTGTGATGATCGAGCTGCGGTCGGTAAATCTCGGAATTTTCGCTTGCAGTGGCATAAGAAAGCGATTAGCGATAGCCGCCTTCAAATTGGAACAGCCTCTCCGATGATCGGCTGGATCGCCCATTGAACCCCAATAATTCTCATTTATCCCATGGCCCCGAAAAAGAAAACAGCCCGAAAAGTCACCAAGCGCGTCGTGAAAAAAGCTGCCCAAAATACAGTGAAAAATGGAACTCCGCGCAAGGGAGCGAAGAAAGCAGCGCCTAAGAAAAAAGCCCTGAAAACCACCCCGAAAAAGAAGGTGGCTAAGAAGGCTGCTAAGAAAGTGGTAAAAAAGGCGGCGAAGAAGGCACCTAAGAAAGTGGCTAAGAAGGCGGCGAAGAAGGCACCTAAGAAGGCACCTAAGAAGGTGGCGAAAAAGGCACCTAAGAAAGTGGTGAAAAAGGTAGCTAAGAAAGCGCCCAAGAAGGTGGCCAAGAAGGCCCCTAAGAAGACGGTTACTAAGAAA
>JARFRT010000429.1 GCA_029287105.1 Akkermansiaceae bacterium
CGGCGGCGACCAATTCCTCGCCCACCCGGCGGCGCGAATGAGCCTCGATATCTGCAAAGGATACTTCCCCTGGAACGAGTAATGCCATCAGCTCGTTGTTGACTTTGAGTGCTATCGAGTAGACTTCCTTTTGCTGGGCCGTGAATTTGCCGTTTACGGGAAATGCACGGGAGATGTCGCTGACGTATTGGTTTTTCCTAGCGCCGACATCCGTAAGGATCAGATCCCCATCCTTGAGTATTCCCATGGGCTCCTCGTAATGAATGTAGAAATTATTCCGTCCTCCGGAAACAATACTGGCGAAGGCCGGCTCACGCACTCCGGCATCTGCCAGGACCTTGTTGAAAACCCCTTCAAGCTGGTATTCATACATGTCCGATCTTGCGGCCTTCATCATCGCATGAATCCCATCACTGGTGATGACCAGAGCTTCTCGAATATGCGCGATTTCCTCGGCATCCTTGATCGTGCGTGCAGCGCAGATGACCGGGTAGGCGTTTTTGAAAGTCACTAATGGGCAAGTGGATCGGATTCTTTCGCTATGCCGATTTTGCGGTGCGTCCGCATGATCGGCGTCGAATTTATCAAAATCATACCACAAGGCAGAAATGGCTCCCGAGTCGAGAAGGCCTTTGAGCGCCGGTTCAAAGGCTTCAACATCACTCACGGTTTTGATGCCGGAATGTTCCGTGGCCTCCTCATGGGAGATCCGGTAACCATGCCAGCGCTCCGACATGGGATCCTTGTTATGGATGTAGAGTGTTTCTTCGATCTCTCCACCATTGTTGACCGCCATGAAGACGCTGTCGGTCTGGGTGATACCGGTCAGGTAGTAGAAATTTCGGTTGGCAAAAAAGGGGTAGCTCGCGTCGGCTGTCTTTCTGCGGGCTGACCCCGCAAACAAAATGAGGCATTCCCCAATGTCCAAATTTTCATAAAACCGCTTTCTGCGCAATGGGTATGATCCGTTCATGGGAATAGCATAGAGGGACCGACCCTTGGCGGCAAGTCGGACATAGCATAGAGGGCACATAGCATAAAGGGCCAGGCCTTGACAGGCCCGCCCGTCTGCTCAGGACGTGTGGAAAGGCTACAGGAAGGAATGGCACTTAGTTAAGCGGCATCATCGTCTTCCGTAAGTGATGGACCTTCCATTAACGAGGCCTATCATGAACCCCAAAGGGGTATTCTATCGAAGCCCAGGGCAGCGCCCTGGGGTGGATATGCATCCCTATTTGAGCCCTGCAGGGGCGCTCTAAATCAACAGGCACGTAAGCGATTAGGTCGCCCTTTCAGGGCTCAACCGTAAGTGTTCATCTTAACCCAGGGCGCTGCCCCGGGCTTCGATAGATCGCACCTTCGGCGCTTAAATCAGTGTCGTCCATGATTTTCCAACAAGTAAACAACGTAAATCGCCTTAACCAAGTGCCATTCGGTCAGGCAGAGAAATGCATCATCTTCGCCTTGGGCTGCCTCTCTGTCCTCTGCCAAGTTCCCGCATTGTCAGGCGTCCGGGTTGGCGGTTCCGCGTAATTTTTCAAGTCTTGCTTCGATGTTGTCCAGACGCTCAACGACCTGGTCGAACCACAGGAGTTCCTCGAGCTGGTCCAGTGCCAATTCATTGAGTCCGCCTCGGGTGACACACTCCCGGGCCAGTCCTTGCAGGTCGGCGGCGGATGCCGTTGATTCGAGATGCGTCAGGGCGTGGAACATGTGGCTGGTGTAGGCGGCGGCGTTTTCGGCGCTGACACCCCGGCTGGCGACCCATTGGGTGACGGTCGCCGTCAGGCGGTGGTGGGTTGCCATCAAACCGCTGACGGCGGCAAAGCCGGTGAAGGCCGATTCATCCTCGACCTGAATGACTTTTCCACACCCGGAAAACAAGCGCGCGATGTCCTCACAGGGCGGAAACAACGGTAACGGCCCGAGGCCAAACTCAACGGGCGGCAGAGGAATCAGTCGATGCACACGAGACAGGGGGCTCACGATTTGGCGTAATTCTTCGACGGGAAAACCGGCCACCAGGTTGATCAGCGTTTGATCGTCGCGAAACGTCAAGTCGTTCAGGACCGCCGCGGCCTGGTCGGGCAATACGGCGAAAATGATCATATCCGCCTGATCAACGATCGATTGATTTGATCGGTCAATGACAACATTTTCAAATCGGTCCGCCAGTCTCGACGAGCGCTGCTCATTTCGAAGGGAGACGCGAATCGGACCGGAGCAATGGCAATGCTCGATCATTCCAATCAGAAGCGCCTCGGCAATGGCACCGGTGCCGATCACTCCAATACGCGGTAACAATCCCGAGTCCATGGTCGTTGCGCTACTGATGCTCACGGCCAGGGATTTGCTTTTGGGGAGAGGGGTTCGGAGGGTCTGCCATGGCGAAGATAGGGGGTTGCGGGGCCGAGAAGGGGTGTTGGGTTCGGGACGGCGAATTACGCTCGGAGCTGCACGCTTTCCATCCCACTAACCCTTGCCATATTCACCCGCGATCTTTTTCGCCGACGCCACAGTGTTGCGATGCAGCTTGGCGGTGAGGTCGGGGTGGCGGTTGTAGCCGCCGCCGTAGAGGATGGCGAGCGGGATGCGGTTTTTGATGAAGGCGCGGATGATGACGTCATCGCGGCGTTGCATGTCGGCGACGCTGAGCATCATTTTGCCAAGCAGGTCGTTGGAATGGTTGTCGGCGCCGGCGACCCAGATGACCAGATCCGGGACAAAGACGTCGAGCGCTCCCGCCAGGGTGTGGAAGAGCTGCTTGAGATACATGTCGCCCTCGACGTAGCGCACGGTTTCGACGTCCATCGAGCCGCCCACACCGGTGGTGGTGTTGGCGGTCTGGCCGACGTGGATCGAGTAGGTGAAGACGCGGGGGTCGTCCTGCAGGATGCTGTTGGTGCCGTTGCCTTGGTGGGCATCGGTATCGACGATCATGATCCGGATGCCGGGACGTTTTTCCTGCAGGTCCCGCACGGCGATGGCGACGTCGTTGAAGACGCAGAACGCCTCGCCGCGGCCCTTGAACGCATGGTGGGTGACGCGTTCGAGGCAGACGGCGACCCGCTCGGCGAGGGCGGCGTGGCAGGTCTGGCGGGTGGCTTCGGCCTCGGTCGCGCAACGGGCGAAAAGCCCGGGGGTGGCGGGTAGCCCGAGCGCGATCTGCTCGCGTCGGTCGAGCGCGCCGTGGTAGATTTTGGAGAGATAGGCGCCATCGTGCACACGCTTGAGCACATGCAGGTCGCTTTGGCTGACATCGACGATTTCCTCGGGCCTCAGGATGCCACCCTGGAGCAGCATCTCGCGGCTGGCCGAGAATTTGTCGCCCGGGAACGGGTGAGCCGCGGGAAGATCAAGTTTGAGGTCGAGGTCGGATGAATAGAAACAACGCATGGTGAATGTTCTGATTCAAGGGATAGGGGGGAATATGGGAAGTGGGAAGTTTGAAGTTGGAAGAAAACGGATGAGTAGATAAAAGAAGGGCCAAACAACGTTATAAGGATAATGAACCGCTACTTATTGTATTCAAAAGGATTGAGAAACGGAGCCGTCTGCCTGGCGGCGACACTGATGCTGGGGCAATTGGCTGCCGAGCCCGCCAAGCAGGACGACTCGAAGGATAAAACCGCCAAGCCGGCCAAGGCTGCCAAGCCGGACAAGGCAACCAAGATGGTGGAGAAACAGGCGAGCGTAACCATCGATGGCCGGAAAATCGAGTACACGGTGCGCACCTCACGGCTGGTGATCAAAAAGGACGACGGCAAGGCAAGGGCGTCGGTGTTCCACGTCGCCTACACCCGCAACGACGTCAAGGACCTCTCGAAGCGGCCGGTGCTGTTTGCCTTTAATGGCGGGCCGGGCTCGTCCGCGGTGTGGCTCCATCTCGGTGCGCTCGGGCCGAGGATTCTGCCGACGTCGGAGGACGGCACCCAGGCGCTCAAGCCTCCGTACAAGGCGAAGCCAAACCCCTTTTCCATCCTGGACGTCGCGGATCTCGTGTTTATCGATCCCGTTTCAACGGGATATTCACGCCCCGAGGACAGCAAGGAGAAATTCCATGGTGTCGACGAGGACATCGAGAGTGTCGGTGATTTCATCCGACGCTGGGTGACCGACAACAAGCGGTGGGCGTCGCCGAAGTACTTGTTGGGCGAGAGCTACGGCGGGGTGCGCGCCGCGGGGCTGTCGAATCACCTGCAAAGCCGCTTCGGGATGAATCTCAATGGCGTGGTCCTGCTGTCCAGCCTGATGGATTTCCGGCCGCTCAGCCCGGGCACCGGCAACGACCTCGCCTATGTCGCCTACTTGCCGGCCTATACCGCGATGGCGCACTACCATGGCAAGCTCAAGGGCGACCGGGACGCGCTGGTGGAACGGGCCAGGCAGTATGCGGCGGGCGCTTATGCCACGGCCTTGCTCAAGGGGTTCACGCTGGACGAGGCTGGCCGAAACAAGGTGGCGGCCGAGCTGGCCGGGTTGACGGGATTGTCCGAAAAGCTGATCCTGCGCCACGGCCTGCGGGTCGGGCCATCGCAGTTTCGCAAGGAACTGCTGCGGGCCGAGGGCAAGGTGCTGGGCCGTTTTGACGCACGCACCGCCTGGCCGGAGGTCGACAAGGCGGGCGAGACTCCGCAGTACGACCCGTCGATGTCGGTCATCAAGGGTCCGATTTCCTCCGCAATGCTCGACTACCTGGCTGATGGCCTCGGTTGGATGGAGGAGCGGCCGTATGAGATTATCGCCCGGGTGGGGAACTGGAACTGGGGGAAGGGGCGCGGCTTTGTCAACGTGTCATCACGCCTCGCCACGGCAATGCGCGACAACCCGCACCTGCGCGTGCTGGTGCAGTGTGGTCATGCCGATCTGGCGACTCCCGCCGGCGGAATCCTGCACACTCTGGCCCACATGCGCGTGCCCGCGCCCCAGCGGGAAAACATCACCGTCGCCTGGTACGAGGCCGGGCATATGTTTTACCTGAATGAGCCGGACCTGAAAAAGATGAGGACGGACCTCGTAGAGTTTATCAAGTAGCGTGCGCCAGTATCGGGAGGAGCAATGGACGATGAAAATACAGCACAGTCGCGGCCACCCGCACTGCCGCAGAACAGGCCGCCAAGGATGCCGTTGTCTGACCCGGACGCCTTTGCACTGCAGGTCGGTTCTGATGGGGTCGGCCAGGATGACCGGACCAGCGGGATGCTGGTCCATCTGTTGGCGATTCTCACAGGCTGGATCGGCGTGCTGATCATCTGGCTGGTCAAGAAAGACCAATCGCGGTTTGTCGATTTCCACGGACGGGAGGCGCTGAATTTCATGATCAGCTTTTTTCTCTACGCGGTCGGCCTCATGGCGCTGGCGATGGTCGTGGGGGTGCTTACCCTCGGGCTCGGGATGATTGTCATCTTCCCGGTGTTCATCATTCTGGGCATTGGCCAACTAGTGCTCGAAATCATGGCCTGCATGGCCGCGAACCGGGGCGAGTGGTACCGCTACCCGCTGACCATCCGCTTCATCCCGGACTGATGACGCGGTCGTGGTCACGGTCGCCGTGGCGGTCCTTTTTTGTTGTTTGTCAGGTCGGGTCGGAAGCTAGCGTCCGCCCACCTCCTTGTAACGTGACTGGCTCCACTTGAGGCCCTCGGTGTACTCGTCAAGCTTGCCGTTTTTGGTGATCAGGCTTTGCCACATGCCGATGGCGCCCTTGAAGAAGGTGATGGCGTCGGCCTTTTTTCCTCGGGCGGAGGCGGTGTGGCCCAGATCACCGTAGAGGTAGGCCAGCGACCGGCGTAGTTCCGTGTCACGTTTGCCAGCGCCTGCCTTGAGCAGCCGCTGCATGAGGTCGGCCGCCTGCCTGCCTTGCGCGAGCTCTCCGCTGGTGTCACCGGCATCACCCGAGAGGCCGGCGCGTTGCCAGTTGAATACCGCGAGCCGGTAGAGCGGTTCGCTGACCCCGGGATGCGCCGCGACAATTTTTTCGGTCAGCACGATCGCCTCATCCAGGCTTTTCGCTGCCGCCGTCGTTTTCCCCTGGTCGCGCAGCAGCACGGCCCGCAGTCCCTTGGCCGTGGCGATCTGCATCGAGGCGCCGTCGGGGGACGTATCGTCCGCAGACAGTCCGGTCAGCAGCTTCTCGGCGGCCGTGAGTTTGGTCGTACCCAAACTGTCGTTGCCGGCCCGCATGTCAGATTCAGCAGCCATGATCTCGATCTCGGCGAGCTTGATCTTGGCGAGCTTGAGTTGCGGGTTTTTTTTCAACAACCAGCGCAGGTGGTTGGCGGCCTCGCCACGGAGGCGGGTCGCGTCGTCGACGCGGTCGAGGCTCTCCGCCAACGACGCCGAGTGCAGGCTGAAGCGGGCGAGATCCGAGCGGACGGCAACATGGTCGGGGAGCGCCTTGTGCACGCCTTGCAAATCCTTGAGGGCGAGTTGGTAATGTTCAAGTGCCTTGGCTGGGTTCGCCTCCTGGACCATACGGCCGTCGATGATTTGCATCACGGCGTTAATGCGACGGGTCTCGGTCTCGTCACCCGCGGTGATGGCCTCGACCTCTTTCCTGACTTTGGGGAGCAGTCGGGTGGTGAATGTGGCGTCGTTTTTATCAAGCGCTTGCAGCAGGCAGACGAGTCGGGCCCTTGCCCTGCGCGAGGAATGCCCCGGCTCCTTGATGCCGGCTTGATCCCAGGCCGCCGCCGCCTCGTCTAACAATTTATCCGCCTCCATGGGGTTTTTGTTGAACAATTCAAGTTCGGCAAGCTGCATGATGATGCGCGCACGGATCGGTTGGAACTGGTTGTCGCCGGCGGTGAGTTTGAGGAAACCCTGGAGTTCCCGGACCATGATGTCGCGTCCGGGGTCGGATTTTTTGAGCTCGGGAAGGTCGGTGCTTTCAGTGCGCATCATCCATGCGAGCAGGTGGTCATTGGTGACACCGAGCGCGAGCAACTGGTCGCGGAGTAAGGTCTCGCGTGCGACTGCGGACTGTCGGGCCGACTGCTCACGGTTTTCAGCATTGTTCTGAGCGGTGATGGCAATCGCCTCAGAGGACTTGGCATTGTCACGCTCGGTCTCGAGAGTGACGATGGTGTCGGAGAGGGTTTCATTATCCGAGCTGCGTCCGATTTTCTCGAGTGTCAGCATGCTGGAGAGGATGATGCAGCCTGTGATCCCTGCGCCGGCAACGGCAAGGGCACCGAGCATGCCGAGCCTGTTCTGATTGGCTTTTTTGCGCAGACCGGCTTTTTCGCCGGCGGACTTCGCTTCGGTGTCGATGGTTTCCCAGGCGTGGATGACCTCGTTAAGGTCGCCGTAGCGGTCTTCCGGGTTGAGTGAGAGGCAGCGCTGGATGACTTCGCGCCGTTTGCGCTCTCGTTGATCAGTGGCTTCCTCTGGCCAGTTGGCCAGCTCCCGATGTTCAAGGCGTTCGGCAAGCTTGGTGACATCTGCCTGGATACCCGTGACGTGGGATTCCCCCGGGAGTGGCGCCACTTTACTGAAGGTGGCTTCACAGCGCGGGAACTTTTGGGTGAGTAGGCGGAAGGCCAGGACGGCAAAGGCGTAGGTGTCCCATGTGTAGCCCTTGCCTGTGAGGTAGCCATCGGGTTCGCGCAGTTGTTCGGGTGGGGCGTAGAGCAGGGCGTCCGTATAGGGGAGCATGCCGACACCCGGCATTTGGCCCATGGCAAAGTCGGTGAGAAACAGCTCGCCCTGTTCGTCGAAGAAGATGTTGCCCGGTTTGAGGTTGCCGTGCGGGATCCGGTGGTGGTGCATGCCGGCGAGTGCATGGGCAATTTTTTCGATGACCTCCCAGGCTCCTTTTTCGGGATAATCACCCAGGCGCTCTTGCAGTGAATGGGGGGCGATGGTGCCGTGCTCTTCGTCGATCTCGGCGAGCATGGGCATGATCATGCAGCGGCTGCCTTGCTTGGATTCCTTCCAGACGATCGGGATGACTCCGGCAGGGTAAGTCCCTCCGTCAAGTCGCTTGACCATACTCTCGATCAACGGCCTGTTGACCGCCAGCGAGTTGAAAATGCGAACCGCATACCATGGGGTGTCGGGAAGGGTAGGGGGACTGCCTTTGGCATCCCGGGCGATGAAGACAGAACCGCAGGAGCCTTCGCCGACGAGGCCAAGGAGTTCCATCCCATCAATTTGCGGTTGCGCCATGGACGTTATTTAAGCGGCAAGGCACGGGATGACCAGTTAAAGTTTGTGCGTCTTCGCGATTCATCCGCGCCAGACGCCGGTGATGGATTTTTCATTGAGGCGGATGCCATATCACCCGTCACTTGTCCCCGATATTCAGTGGAACCTGTTCTGTGTTTCGATGACAAAATCTGATTCCTACGCGGGAAGTCAACTCAGCCATCCGATGTCGCGTGGCGCACGAGTGGGCGGAGCCAGAATATGCTTCGGGCCTGTGGCATCCCCCCGGCTTGATCGACGTGGTGATTCGGGGCGTGAAATTTAAGCTTTCCTGAAAGCTTATTTTTGATAAGTTTCTCTCCTGCGCACGCTTTTCTGGTCTTGCTGACGCTGTCGGCGGACTGGTTCGGTGCTGCGACCACCCTTCATGAAATACGCCGTCTTATCCGACATCCATGCCAACCTCGAGGCGCTGACCCGTGTCTTGGAGGATGCGCGGGCGCGTGGGGTGAAGCGTTTTATCTGTCTTGGGGATGTGGTGGGTTACAATGCCAATCCGGGCGAGTGTGTCGATATCATCCGGGAGCTCGGCTGCCCGGTAGTGATGGGGAATCATGATGCGTACACGGTGGCGGATGAGATTCCCGCAATCGTCAATGGCAGGGCCCGGAAGTCGCTGGAGTGGACGAGGCAACAGATCCGGCCTGACCAGCATCAGTGGTTGGCACAGTTGCCGGTGCAGCGGCGGGTGGGGCCGTTTGAGATTGTGCATGCGAGTATGCATGAGCCTGATGCGTGGAACTATGTGGTGAATGCGACCGAGGCGATCCTGCATTTTCATTTTCAGCAGACCGCCTTGTGTTTTTTCGGGCACACCCATCACCCGATGTATTATTCCACGAAGGAGAGAAAGACGTACAAGGGTTTTGACAGCATTGCGCTGGAGGCGGATTACCAGTACTTCATCAACGTGGGGTCGGTGGGGCAGCCGCGCGGCAATGACAAGCGGGCGCAGTACGCGCTATATGATACCACGGCGCGGGTCGTGGAGATGTGCCGGGTGGATTATGACGTTGCAACGGCCTGCCGCAAAATCCGCGAGGCGGGATTGCCGGAGCACAACGCGCTCCGCTTGGAGAAATCCGATATGGAGGCGGCGGCGGCACTGAAGTTGATCAAGGGAACGAGGGAACTGGTGGACAGCTTAAAATAACGATGTCGACCGAAACGGATAGCATTAGAGAAGCCGAGGGAGAATTCCTTGCGGGCAACGCGGGTTTTTTTGCGCGGGCGTTCGGGCCGTTGAACGAGGTGTTTGAGAATTCCGGTCCGATGCAGGTTGTCAGCGAGGAGTCTGAAATGACGCTGGTGGTGGCGGTCAGGGAGACGGAGGAGCCCGGGGTGATGGATGTTGATTGCGTGATGCTCGAACCGAACCAGGAGAGTTTGCGCGACTGTGTCGACTCGATTTTTGATGTATGAATAGCACGGATGTGATGGATCAGATCAGGGAAATGGTAAAGCCGCTCTACGACACGGGAGATCTTCTCGGGTTTTCGGTGTGTGCTGATGACGGCGGAGTCGTTCACAACGAATCGTTCCTCAGTGACGAGGCAGCGGGCAACGCCACGCAAATATTTGCCGGCTGCGCGCAGCAAATCGCGGACGCGGACCGGACGGTAAACCGGTTGACGGTGGAGTTGGATGATGTGACGCTGGTCTACGGTCGGCTGGAGCAGGGGCATGCTTTGTTCTCCTTGGAACGCGGCTGCGACCTGGACGCCGCGGCGAAGGTTCTTTCCTAGTTTGGGGTGGATCGGGGCGTGTGAATAAGAATACTTGCATCGCGTTATTGTGGTTGCAATTTCTTCAAAATGAAGGAGTCTCCGCGCCCCCGTCCGTCAGATGATCATCTGCGAACGGCCCACCGATCCCCATCCAGCCCTTTTTAAGCCATGACGAATAAAATCAGAAACATTGCCATTATTGCCCACGTTGACCATGGCAAGACGACCCTTGTGGACGAACTCCACAATGCGGGTGGCGCCTATGGTGAGCACCAGCTCGCCGGCGAGCGCGCGATGGATTCCATGGATCTTGAGCGGGAAAAGGGAATTACCATCAAGGCCAAAAATACTTCAGTGAAGTGGGGCGACTACACGATCAACATCGTCGATACCCCCGGCCACGCCGATTTCGGCGGTGAGGTGGAGCGCGTGATGAAGATGGTCGATGGTGTGCTGCTGCTGGTGGACGCCCATGATGGCCCGCAGGCACAGACACGGTTTGTTCTCAGAAAGGCCCTGCAGCAGGGACTGACACCCATTGTGGTGGTGAACAAAATTGACCGCGAGCACAGTGATCCTGTGAGCGTGCATGACCGCGTGCTCGAGCTTTTTCTTGAGCTTGATGCGAACGAGGAGCAATTCGAAGCGCCCTTTGTCTATGGGTCGGCCAAGAATGGCTTTTTCATCAAGTCGCTGGATGACGAGCACAAGGATGTGACCCCCTTGCTGGAAACGATTGTTGAGCATGTCTCCGCGCCGGATTCCGATCCCGATGCGCCCTTCAAAATGCTGGCGTCGAACATTTCGTGGGACGACTACGTGGGCCGTGTGGCGCTCGGCAAGGTGCAGTCGGGTTCGGTCAAGAAAGGTGACAGCATCTTTCTTCTTCGCAAGGACGGCGCCCAGATGCGTGGCAAGGTGACCAAGGTTTTTGAATACAGCAGTCTTTCCAACCAGGAATCCGCTGAAGGCGTGGCAGGCAACATCGTTGGTGTCGCAGGATTTGAGGACATCGATATTGGCGAAACGCTGTCGGCCGATCCCGAGGCCGAGGCCTTGCCCTTTGTTTCCATTGACCCCCCTACGATCCAGATGCAGTTCTCCATCAACGACGGCCCGTACGGCGGTCGGGAAGGGAAGCACGTCACCTCGCGCGCGATTCGTGACCGACTGCACCGCGAGGTGAAGACGAATGTTTCCATCGAGGTATCCGATACCGATCAGGCCGGCGTCTTTGAGGTCGCTGCCCGTGGGGCGATGCAAATCTCGGTTCTGGTTGAGACCATGCGCCGCGAAGGGTATGAGATGCTTGTTTCCCGTCCGATGGTGATCACCCACAAGGGTGAAAACGGAGGGGTCGAGGAGCCTTTTGAAACGCTTTTTGTGGAAGTGCCCGAGGAACACACGGGTGGTGTGATGAAAACTCTCGCCAACCGTCGCGCCCGGATTGAGGACATGGGCTCCAATGCCCATGGCGCCACGATCGAGGCGACCATCTCCACACGTGGATTGATTGGCTTCGAATTCGAGTTGCTCAACCTGACCAGTGGTCACGGCGTGATGTCCCACCTTTTCAAGGAATACGCGCCGCACTGTGGAGAAATCGTTACCCGTAACACCGGAACGCTGGTGAGCATGACCACGGGAACGGCGATGGCCTACTCGCTGCTCCCCCTGGAGGAGCGGGGCAAGTTGTTTGTCGCCCCCGGCGACGAGGTTTACGAGGGCCAGATCATTGGTGAAAACCCGCGCAAGGATGATCTTCCGGTGAACCCGGTGAAGGCAAAGAGCCTGACCAACCACCGGTCTGCGACCAAGGGTATTACCGTAGGCCTTTCGCCTGCGATTCGGATGTCACTTGAGCGTGCCATCGAATACATTGCCAACGACGAGTTGCTTGAGGCCACGCCGAGCCACCTGCGTCTGCGCAAGCGAATCCTCGATCCCAATGAGCGCAAGCGCGCTGTGAAATCAGCCAAGGCGGAAGCGGGGACCTAAGGATGATGGAATTTGCCACGGCCGTGAAAGTCGTGTAGAAAGGGCTTCCTCATTCGGGAAGCCCTTTTTCGTGGGTGGGAATGAAAGCGGGTTGTGAATCAACAAAATCCATTGCGTTATCTTGTCCTGTTTGCCGTCGTTTCAGGCTGTGTCCTGCTGGTTATTTGCGGGGTGGTTATTTCCTGGCGGGAGCGGGAGGATGAGCAGCCGGAAAATGGCGAGGCTGCCGGCGACGCGGGTGTTTTCCAGACCGTCTGCGCCACTTGTCACGGGAAAAAGGGTGAGGGGAAGCGGGAGTTGATGACGCCGGCCATCGCCTCGCTGCCGCGATGGTATGTGGAAGAGCAGATTGAAAAATTCCGATCGGGTCAGCGTGGCGGCCATCCGGAGGATGTTCATGGTCAGCAGATGCGTGCCGCCATTGAGCCGTTATCGACGGAGCAGATTGCTGAGGCAATTGACTATCTTGACGGGCTTCCCGCGGTTCGCCATGTCGGCTCGCTTGGCGGGGATGCTGTTGCGGGCTATGAGCTTTACCGGGAGAATTGTATGGCCTGTCATCGTTTTAATGGTCATGGCGAGCTTGTTTTCCGGAGTGCATCGTTGAACGGTCTGCAGGATTGGTATCTTCTTGAGCAGCTCGGGAAATTCCAGCAAGGCATTCGTGGCTATCATCCTGACGACGAGAGTGGAGCGAAAATGCGTAAGGCGGTGAGTTATTTGGGGAGTGAGCAGGAGAAGCTCGATATTCTTGCCTTGTTAGTGGAGCTGGCGAATAAGTACCCGGTCGTCAAAAACTCGAAGAATCAAACTTCAAAAACCAATTCGATTAAGCCATGAACCAGCCGCTTGGATGATACACTGGCGGGCTAGGTCGTCGGCCTGTTCAGCTTGCGCCGCTTTTAATGGTTCTGACCGATGAGGGACTGGATGACAACATCCCATTAGCCTCATTTCCTGAAATTCATATTCATCACCGAGGGTTGATTGCCCTTTGGTTTGATTCTTGTCGGGAATGGTCGCTTGCGCACGGACGGCAGCACGGCGATGGCCCAGATGATGCTGACTGCGATCCAGCAGGCGGCGGCGTAGATGTGGTGGGTGACTTTGAAGCGCTGCATGAATTCAAAATCTGCCGTTACCCGGGTGACCATGCCGAGCAGGAGCAAGGCGGTGCAGACGGCGAGGGGTTTGATCCAGCGTTGGAACTTGTCACCCTGGCCACTGTGGCCGTAGATTACGCGGGTGGCTACGATCATGGTGATCAGTCCGAACCCACCGATGTAGAGGGTGTGCTCGAGCGCTACTTTTTGCGTGTTCCAGATTCCGGTGGCGATCATGCCGCCGAGCAGGCAGACGATGCCGGCCCGGAGTGACAGCGGCATGATGCCCCTGGACTTTTTCCGTAACAGCCAGCCGCTTTCCTTGGTGATCCAGACAGCACAGAGGGCGACCCGCAGCCACGGGGCCGTTTGTGCCTGTCCCCGGACCTCGATCCAGTAGCTGGCGATCAGCAGGACAGCGAGCAGGGCACCCTCGCAGGCCTTGGATTTCCACGCCTTGCTCATTTTTGGCCCGCCGAGTTTGGCGTGATGGTTAGGTGTTCCCAGAATCATGGGAAAGATGAAGCTGCCTACACCCAGAATGGGCAGAAGGATGAAGGCTTGGTAAAGGAGTCGCTGGGCAAACAGGGTCCAATGCAGGTCGGCGCCGAAGCCGAAAGCCGCCGACCATGCTGCGCCGAAAATACCGCACAACAGGCCCAATGCGGCGAGTGTCATGCCCGGAGGAGGGACGGAGCCACCTTTGACCATCCGGGCCAGTAGCCAGGTCAGGGTCAGCAGCAGCATCACTGCGAACAGGCCGTCACCGGTGCGGATGTGGCCGAGCATGTGCAAGCTGCAAAACGAGAGGTGTAAGGTGACTAACACACCGACCTGCCAGATACGCAGGGGTTTGGCGGCGAGCATTTTCGGCAGTGCCGTGCCGAGGAACCCGATGGCAAAACCGCCCACGAATCCCTCAATCATGATGCGCGCGTGGGCGAACACCGGGTAGTGGGAAAGCTGGCCCCAGTAGAACAGTGGCCACACCATCACCCCGGCCACCCCGGCAAGCAGGGCCAGCGGGAAAAAAATCCGGTAGGGCTCGCCGGCAAGGTGCTGCGCGAGTTGATGGGGTGTGGAACGCATGGGGGTCGTGGGCACGGTGCAGGATAACCAAGCCGCTCATCTGTATAAAGAAAAATAATTCCTCAATTGATTGCCCTGTTCATTGGTCGTGACCGTCAAAACGGGCAAGGCCGAGGTTCGGGTGAGGGCAAAAAAAACCGCCCTGCTCGTGATGAACAGGGCGATTAAGTTTGACTGAACACCGGCGCCAGGGACGCCGGTATTAAGTCAGATCTTTCTTAGCCTTTGATACGCTCCAGGATGGCGGCACGTTCAGTGGAGATGGCAGGCGGCAGTTTGTCGCCGATCTTGTCGAGGAACTCCTGCTGGGTGGCGATTTCCTCGGCCCACTCCTCTTTGTCCAGGGTCATGACCTTGTTGAAGTCCTCCTCGGAGAAGTCGAGTCCCTCGGTGTTGAAGTCCTCGTAGTTAGGCACGGTGCCAACGAAGGTTTCCTTGCCGCCGACCTTGCCGGTGGCGCGTTTGAGGATCCACTCGAGCACGCGGGTGTTCTCGCCGAAGCCAGGCCAGAGCCACTTGCCGTCGGCATCCTTGCGGAACCAGTTGGTGTTGAAGATCGCGGGCAGCTTCTCCACCTTGTCGGCCATATCGATCCAGTTCTGCAGGTAGTCGCCGACGTGGTAGCCGATGAAGGGCAGCATGGCCATGGGGTCGCGGCGGACGCCGGGCTTGAGGCCGATGGCAGCGGCGGTGACTTCCGATCCCATCACGGATCCGATGAAGGTGCCGTGTTCCCAGCTTTTGGATTGGAAAACGAGCGGCATGGTGTCGGCGCGGCGTCCTCCGAAGACAATGGCATCGATGGGCACACCGTCCGGGTTGGTCCACTCGGGGTCGATGCACGGGCACTGGGACGCGGGGGCGGTGAAGCGGGAGTTCGGATGGGACGAGAGGCGTCCGCAGTCCGGTGTCCAGTCCTCGCCTTTCCAGTCGATCAGGTGAGCGGGTGCCTCGTCGGTCATGTCCTCCCACCAGACATCGCCGTCGTCGGTGAGGGCGACATTGGTGAAGATGGCATTTTCGAGCATGGAGTCCATGGCATTCGGGTTGGTCTCGTAAGAGGTTCCGGGTGCCACACCGAACCATCCGCACTCGGGGTTGATGGCGTGGAGTGAGCCGTCGGCGTGTGGCCAGAGCCATGCGATGTCATCGCCGATGGTGGTGACTTTCCAGCCCTTGTCGGCGAGTTCCTTGGGAGGCACCAGCATGGCGAGGTTGGTTTTGCCGCAGGCGGACGGGAAGGCGCAGGTGATGTAGCGCTTTTCACCCTCCGGGCTTTCGATGCCGAGGATGAGCATGTGCTCGGCCATCCATCCGTTTTTGCGGGCGATGGTGGAGGCGATGCGCAGTGCGAGGCACTTTTTACCGAGCAGGGCGTTGCCGCCGTAGCCGGAGCCGAACGACCAGATTTCCTGGGTTGCGGGGAAGTGCGAGATGTACTTGTCCTCGTTGCACGGCCATGCACTGTCTTCCTGGCCCGGCTCGAGCGGGGCGCCGACGGAGTGCAGGCAGGGAACGAAGGTTCCGTGGCCGTCGCGACCGAAGTCGACCTTGCCGGCAGCTTCGTCTTCGAGGCGTTTCAGGATCGCGGTGCCGATCTTGGCCATGATGCGCATGTTGACCACAACGTAGGCGCTGTCGGTCACCTCGACGCCGATTTTGGCGAGTGGTGAATCGAGCGGGCCCATGCAGAATGGGATGACATACATGGTGCGGCCTTTCATGCAGCCTTTGAACTTCGGCTTGAGAAGTTCTTTCATGGCGGCAGGGTCGTACCAGTTGTTGGTGGGACCGCAGTCGGCTTCGTCTTCGGAGCAGATGTAGGTGCGGTTTTCCACGCGGGCTACGTCGGACGGGGCGGAACGGGCGAGAAAGCTATTCGGGCGTTTTTCCGGGTTAAGGCGAGTAAATACGCCCTTATCTACGAGGAGCTGAGTGAGTTCGTCCCACTCGGTTTGCGAGCCGTCGCTCCATACGACATTTTCGGGTTGGCAAAGCTGGGTCATTTCTTCGACCCACTGTTTCAATGGTTCATGTGTTGTGCTCATGGCGGTTGCACCTAACCTTATCTCCTCTAATCTGACAATGCGAATCTAGGATATGCGCGGGTACGGGCAAAAAATGACGATTCAGAGCTTGAAGGATGGGTTGTACGGGGTATGTTAGCTGATTTTAATGCCTTCGCTGTGCTGGGTGCGGTTACTTTTTTGCAAGCGGCGATTGATTCTGCTTTGAGCATGGCGGCGGAGTGTATAGTTTGCTAATGACCCAATTGACTAGAGCAATGAGTGAAACAAAAAATATCCATCTGTATGTGATCATGTCGCCGAACTATGCGTTGGTAGCGTCTCAACTGGAACCGGCGGAGTTTGGCCGGCACTACTCCACGGGAAGTTCGCGGTTTTTCAGCGGCACGGTGGTTTTTGCCGAGATTGACAACACCTACCGGCACGATTTTTTCCGGATTGATGAGTTACTGAAGGATGTGAAGGTTTCTCCCGACGGCAGGCCGAAGCGGACCAAGTTTATCGCCACCTACCGGGTGCTTGAGCACATTGACCTGTCGGCTTTCCAGGATCTCTACGTGGCCTCGGTCGAGGGCGAGGTGTTAGGTTTGAAGCAGGCGCCTTACGAGCGGCAGCACGGGCCCGGGTTTGTCCGGACTTTTCAGGAGATATGTCCGTTCAGTGCGATTATCCTGTCGCACATGACGCCGCCGGAGTTTGGTGATTACATCACGGATCCGGGGCAGCCGAAGGGTGCACCGAAGGTGATATTCACGCAGATTGATTTGGATATAGACGACTTCCTGAAGCATATCGAGGAGAATCCGTTCCACCACAGTCCGTTGCCGAACGTGCATCCGCAGAAGTTGCGTGACCAGATTCTTGAAATCAAGGGTAATCCTAACAAGAGAACCAAGGGTGTTAGTTTGGACTCGGCCATTGACAAGCTATCCTTTCTCCGGTTGCGCGGAGGCTTTTGGATCTGTGGTGGCGGCGCGATGATTTTTTATCCCATCCCGGATGAAGAGACCCTGGAGAAGGATCATTACAGCTTTTACAAGTCGGTTTCCTGTTAGTCTGCGGTGCCGGGTCATCCCGCTATGGGGATGCGGGTGGAGCGGCGAGGATGAGGCCGCGGGTATTTTTTATAAATCAAACTTGATATTGAGCGAAATTTAGTTAATGCAAGGTTGAGCCAACAATCAACCCTTCACCCTTGAGCGATGAAAATCGAGCGCCGTAACCTTGCCAATCTGTCCAAGTCGGGCATGACGCTCATTGAGGTCACGGTGGTGATCTTGGTCCTGTTGATCCTGATTGGCGTGTTATTCATAGCAACGGAGCGTTACAAGAAAGGCGCTGACCGGGCGGCTTGTCTGTTGACGATCCGCAATTTTCAACAAGCGGTCCGGGCGAATCAGAATCTGAATGGCTATCGACCAGGCCTGGATGAGCTGCGCTGGAACGAGATTGTCGGAACGGGAAGATACATCGAGCAGGAGCCGTTCTGCCCCACGGATGGAGAACAATACGCGCTTGATGATTACTATCCGGAAGTGGGGGGGGTAGCCGCTGCCTGTGTCGGCAACGGTGTCGATGGCACCTCTCCCGGCAGTGCGAGGGATCATTTCCCGGATCCGGACGAGATCGTCGGGTGGTAGGGTTGCAGTCTACTCCTTCGGTTTGCCGGATTTGCGGGCTGATTTCTTGGCCGCGGTTTTTTTGCGGGGTTCGAACTCGAAGCCGATTTTGCCGGTGGTGGTGTCGAAGGTGAGGTAGGCGGTGAAGGCGCGCTTGGTGCGTTTCGAGACGAAGCCGGGAAGGAGGTCGGTTTTGCCTTTTTCGATGAGTTTGACACCTTGCTCGCTCGGGATTTCGCACTGGAGGATGGTGCGGGAGATGCGGACGCCGTCCGGGTTCTCCTTGGTGGTGATGGCGGGCACGTACCAGGCCTTGGAAGTTTCGTAGATTTGGACCTCCTTGCCGGTGGGCGTGGTGACGGTGGCGATGATTTGGTCTTCGCTGAGCTCGTCCCGTTCGTTTTCGCCGTTGTCGAAGACGAAGCCGACTTTCCATTTGCCCTTTTTGCCGGTTTTGGATTCTTCCTGCTTGAGCTCCAGGGCGGCTTCGAAGGGTCGGTTGAAGCGGGACTTGAAGTCCTCCAGCGGGCCGACAAACTTTTTCTCCAGGAGTTCGCGGGCTTCGTCCTCGGTGATCAGGCGTGAAGCGATGTACTTGTTGGTTTTGAATCCGCACTCCGGGTTGTAGCACTCGTAGGTGGCGTCGGTGGTCCTGAGTTTGTCGGCCTGGCAGTTCGGGCAGGTGGCGATGAGGTCGGGGAAGGTTTTGTCCTTGAGTTCGGCGGTGTAGGCCTTGGCCTTGTTGACGATGTCCGAGGTGAAGGAGATGATCTCGTGCATGAACTCGGGGCGGGAGAGTTGCCCGTGTTCCATCTGGCGGAGCTTGCTTTCCCAGTCGCCTGTCATGGACGGGGAGGCGAGGGCGTGGATGCCGAGTTCGTCGGTGATCTCGATCAGGCGCAGGCCTTTGCGGGTGACCAGGATGTCGCGTCCGTCCCGTTCGATGTATTTCTGGCGGATCAGGCCCTCGATGGTGGCGGCGCGGGTGGCCGGCGTGCCGAGGCCGCGTTCGGCCATGGCCTCGCGCAGTTCCTCGTCGTCGATCAGCTTGCCGGCGCCTTCCATGGCGGAGAGCAGGGTCGCCTCGTTGAACCGGGCGGGCGGCTTGGTTTCATCGTGTTTGACCTCGATGTGGGTGAGTTGGGCGGCTTCGCCCTCGGAGACCGAGCAGAGCTCGTCCTTGCCTGCGGCGACGCCCGGTTGGCGGCCGTAGACGGCGAGCCAGCCTGGTTTGACCAGGATTTTGCCGGTGGTCAGGAACGCGTCGACCGCGTCCGGGGTGGTGACGCGGGTGATGCGGCGGGTATTGAGGAACTCCGCGGACGGGTAGAAGACCGCGAGGAAGCGTTTGGTGACGAGGTCGAAGATTTTTTCCGCGGCTTCGTCCATTTTGACAAACCGTCCGGTTGGTATGATGGCGAAGTGATCGGAGATTTTGGCGTTATTGAAGACGCGTTTGCTCGGGACGACCAGTTTTTCGCTGATGGCGTGCTGGGCGTGTTTGCCGAGTGCGCCGCCTTGCTGGGCGATGGCGTCGACGGTTTCATGCACGTTGCCGACGTAGTCCTCGGGCAGGTAGCGGGAATCGGTCCGCGGGTAGGTGAGCATTTTGTACTTCTCGTAGAGTGCCTGGGCGACCTGGAGGGTGCGTTTGGCGGAGAACCCGTAGCGAGAGGAGGCCTCGCGCTGGAGGGTGGTGAGGTCGTAGAGCTGGGGGGACGCCTGTTTGGTGGGTTTTTGTTCCTCGCTGACGGTGCCGGTCTGGCCCTCGCAGCGGGCGCGGATGGCCTCGGCGCTCTCTTTTTGCCAGATACGTTCCGGGCGTGAGTGCGGGTGCTGGGGGTCGCGTTTCCAGGATTCATTGATCCAGCGGCCCGAGTAGTCGCCTTTGGCCACCGCGAAGTCGGCGTGGACTTCGGAGTAAGGTTCGGAGATGAACTCGCGGATTTCCATTTCGCGTTTGGCGAGGATGGCGAGGGTGGGGGTCTGGACGCGGCCGGCGGCGGTGATGTTGAACCCACCGTGGCGGGAGCGGAAGCAGGTCAGGGCGCGGGTCGAGTTCAGGCCGACGAGCCAGTCGGATTCCGAGCGGCATTTGGCGGCGTCGCGCAGGTTGTGCATTTCCTCATCGCTGCGCAGGTGGCTCCAGGCGTCGAGGATGGAGCCCTGGGTCATCGACTGCATCCAGAGGCGTTTGACGGGTTTGTCGATTTTTCCGAGCTCGAGGATATAGCGGAAGATCAGTTCCCCCTCGCGGCCCGCATCGCAGGCATTAACGATGGTGTCGATGTCTTTGCGGCGTGCGAGGCGGAGCACCTGCTTGAGCCGGGTCTCGGATTGTTCGATCGGCTGGAGTTCGAACGTTTTGGGGATGGCGGGCAGGACATCGAAGTTCCACGGCAGGTTGCGCGCCTTGCCATTCTTGCCGATCGGGCCCTGGGGCATTTTCAATTCGACCAGGTGACCGACGGCGGAGGTGATGACGAAGCCGTCGTTTTCGAAGTAAATATCGCGGCCCTTGCCCTTTTTTTCGAACTTGCCGACTTCGGGTGCTTTGGCGAGAGCACTGGCGAGATCGGTGGCTACAGAGGGTTTTTCTGCGATGATGAGGGTCTTCGGCATGGAAGGGGGACTACGCGTGGAAGCCTCACTTGGAAAGGCAAATATTTGCGGAAGCGTGATTTCCTCTTCTTTTCCTACTACGTAGGAAGTGTGGGAAAAGAAAAATTCCGGTGTTGGTTGGAGGCCGTCGGCGGGTCATTCCGCCGGCTCATGGAGAGGGGTCCAGACCGGTTTGTCGGTCGTGGCGGGCCTGCGGAAGGCGCGTGCATCCCAGCCGCGTGGCGTCGGCTTGCTGGTGGTGTCCGTGCTGTTTTCAGCCGTGTCTGCCTGAATGTAGAGATTGACGCTGAGGCTGCAGTGACAGAGGGGGCAATTGCCGCTGCCGTTTTTTGTGGCCATGGTGAGCACGCCGCCGCAATGGGGGCAGGGGAAGCTTAGTTTGTAGGCGGGTGGCGGCATATCCGACTGGGAAAGTGCCACAGACAGATGTTGAAGCAAGATTAAACTTAAGGGGTTGCTGACTACTTGGCCGCGTTTTCGCATATTATACCGGATCAGCGGCGTGTCGCTTTATACACCTTGTGCGGGCCGCTGGGTTGCTGCACGGGTTCGGGGTCGACGTTGAACCAGGAGCTTTTTTGCGCGCGTTGTTTATTATAGGGTGGGGCGAAAATATCGACCAACTGGGTGAGGTGGTTGGCCTGGAGCCGGTGGATGTTGCGTTTCTTTGATGTCAGTGTGGACACCTGTCCCTGGGTCAGGGTGGCGTGCCCCGTTTCCGCGAGCAGGACATTTTTCCCGGATGGGTTTTCGATCAGGTCGTAGTTCCAGACATCGATGTTGCCGGTGGCGCAGAGGATGACGCCGGTCATGTCCGGGTGGTCGTGGTGTTTGATCTGCTCGTTTTTCTCGAACTGGAGGAGGTTGACCTGGAAATCGAGCTGCTTTTCGAGGTCGTAGAAGTCGACCCGGCGATTGCCGAGGCCGCTTTTTGATTTTTCGAAGGCCTTGGCGAGTGCCGGGTCCTTGAGGTTGAGCCGGCTGGCGAGGGCGGCGGCTTTTTTGACATAGGCGGCCTGATTCCAGTGGTCGAGATGCTGTTGGGCCGTCTCCCTTTCGACCGCGGTGAGAAAGGCGTCCCAGTTGATCGGGCCGTTTTCAGGGATGCGTCCGTCCTTGGCATTGGCGCGTGTTGCGAATGCGGTGATGCCGGGCAGGGCCAGTGCAAGGCCGAGGAAGCCGGGGATGGAGGTCCGGATGAAGTGGCGGCGGTTATAGTCGTCCATGTCGCGGTGAGAGTAACACGGGAAATCCGGAGGGCAATAGGGGAGCGGGCGGGGTTACGACTTCTCCACCCAGAGTGATTTCAGGTAATTCTCCCCTGAATATTCCTCCGGCATGGTGAGTGAGGTGACCTTGGTGCCGGGCGCACCCTGCCGGACCATGCGGGTGAAATCGCGCGGGTCGAGTTTGCGGCAGTTGGTGCAGCAAAGGATCCAGCCGTCGGGGGCGAGGCAGGCGTGGGCGAGGGCGACGAGGCGGTGGTAGTCTTTTTCGACCCGGAAGACCTTGCCCTTGTCGTCGCGGGAGAAGGTCGGGGGGTCGAGGACGATGCCGTCGAATGTCCTGCCTTGGCGGGCGAAGCGTTTTAGCCAGTGGAAGGTATCGCCTTTACAGAAGTAATGGTCGGTAGGGTCGAGGGCGTTGGCGAGGAAGTTGTCTCTGGCCCAGTCGAGGTAGACCTGGGAGAGGTCGAGGGTGGTGGTGGTGGCGCCGCCGAGGGCGGCGCAGACGGAAAAGGCGCCGGTGTAGGCGAAGGTGTTGAGCAGGGTCTTTCCGGGCGGGGAATGCTCGCGCACGCGCCGTCGGTTCAGTCGTTGGTCAAGGAAGATGCCCTGCGAGTATCCGGCTTGGAAGTTGATTTGGTAGTTCACGCCATTTTCGGAGGCGATGAACGGGCCGTCTTGCGGCGGGCCGGCGATGTGGACGGGGTTGTCCTTTTCATGCTGGTCGAGGTGTTTCCAGTAGCTTGTTTGTCCTTGCCGTCCTCGTGACTCGAGCCATGTGCGGACATCGGGGTCGAGGCTGTGGCCGCGGGTGGAAACGAGCCAGCGGTTGGCGTAGGTATCGAGAAATAGCCCGGGCAGGCCGTCACCTTCGCCGTCGACCAGCCTGAGGGCGTTGGTTTTCGGGTTCAGCAAGCGGGCGCGCCGGTTGATAGCCGTCTCGAGTTTATGCCTGATCACGGGGTTGCAATCTCATGATCTGCTCTTATCATCCAGTGCGAAATGTCCGATATTCAATCATCTCTCGAGAGTGCAGTGGCCGAGGGCCATCTGCTGGAGTCGTCCCGTGACAACATTCATGGTCTGCTGGCGGGTACGACCAGCCCGATCGCCTCCGAGGCGGTTGACGAGCTGGTGGCGGGTGGCGCATGGCAAGAGCTGAACGACCGCTTTTACAAGACGCTCGCATTTGGCACCGGTGGCCTGCGTGGCAGGACGATTGGTCGTGTGGTGACGCGTGCCGAGCAGGGAGTGGGGGGGCCGAATGACCGACCCGAGCATCCCTGTGTGGGCACGGCCTCGATGAATTTCTACAACCTCAGCCGTGCGGTCCGTGGAATGGTGATCTACCTGAAGCGTTATCTGGCGGAAACGGGGATCGACCGCAAACCGGTCTTTGTTTTTGGCCATGACACCCGTCATTTCTCGCGGGATTTTGCGGAGTTTTGTGCCAAGGTTTGCACCGAGCTAGGATGTGATGTGCATTTGTTTGACGGCCCACGGGCCACGCCCGAGATTTCCTTCGCCATCCGTGCGTTGAATGCGGATGCGGGTGTTGTTCTAACGGCGAGTCACAACCCGGCGCACGACAATGGTTTCAAGGCTTATTTTAATGAAGGTGCGCAGTTGGTCGAGCCGCATGCCGCCGGCGTGATTGCCGAGGTGAATGCGATTGTGAGTGAATCCTATGACCCCCTGCCCGAAAGCGAACAGGGAGTCCTCAATATGCTGGGTGAGGCGATGGACCGTCAGTACATGGATGATGCCAAGACCCAGCTTTTGCGTCCCGACCTGATGGAGGGTGGCGATGAAAAAACCAAGGTGGTATTCACCAATCTCCATGGAACCGGCGGGCACTGCATCGTGCCCTTGCTCACCGAACTCGGTTTTGATGTGCTGACCGTTCCCGAGCAGGATGTTCAGGACGGTCGGTTTCCGACGGTAGCCTCTCCGAACCCTGAGAATGCCCCGGCGTTGGCGATGGGCATTGAGTTAGCGGACAAGGCGGGGGCGGACATCGTGATTGGCACGGACCCCGACTGTGACCGCATGGGTGTGGCTGTCAGGAATGATGCGGGCGAAATGCAGTTGCTGACGGGGAACCAGATTGGCTCGTTGATGGCATGGTATCGCACCAAGACATTTTTTGAGCAGGGGGTGATCACTGATTCTAACAGGAGCCGGGCCGTGTTGATCAAGACTTTTGTGACGACCGATCTTCAGCGTGCCATCGCGGAAAAATACGGTGTGGGTATTGTCGATAC
>JARFRT010000207.1 GCA_029287105.1 Akkermansiaceae bacterium
GCGCTTCGGCGCGGCAGGCGAAATGCCGAAACCGGAAGGTTGGGGGATTGAATGGGTGGCGGGTGCCGTGTGATTTGGTTTTGTCATTCGGATTGAGATCATTAAAATTTCCTCGAGTCTTTGGATCCTGCGGTATTGGGGATATCAGCAAAGGGCATTCTTACTCACCACTGGATTTTGCGGCTTCCGCTTCGATGCCGGCGAGTTTTTGCCGGGCTTCGGTGATGTGCTTGCTGGACGGGTAGTCGGTGATCAGCTGGCGGAGTTTCGCCTTGGCAATCTCGTTGTCGCCCATGCGGTAGCCGACGTTGGACCAGAGCAGGAGCATTTCATCGAGGAAGGCGGCGTCCGGGTAGTCGCTGAAGACGCTGTCGAGCAGGTCGGCGGCCATGGAGAAGTTCTCGGTGTCGACGTGGTGGCGGACGACGCGGCCGAGGGATTCGGCGGCAAATGAGCTCTCCGGGTAGGTTTCGTAGGTTTTACGGTAGGCGGCGATGGCGCCGCCCATGGCTTTTTGCAAGGCGGTGGCGGCGGAGAGCCCTCCCGCGCCCCATTTGCTGTTGTGTTGGTCGGCAGCCTTGATGGATTCCTCGGCTTGTTTCTGGAGCACCTCACCGATGCGGTACTGGGCTTCCGCGGCGGAGATCGGGTTTTGGAGTTCGAGCACACGTTTGTAGGATTCGACCGATTTTTCGAAGTCCCCCTTATCGGCCAGGCTGCGGCCGAGGGTCATCAGTGCCTGGTCAGCGAGCACGGACTCGGGGTAGAGTCGGTTGAACGCGAGGCAGGTGGCGGTGGCGGCTTTGAAATCGGCTTTCAGCAGTTCGCTTTCCCATTTGAGTTTGAACGAATTCTCGACCAGGTCGCCGGGGAGTTTTTTCCGGTTCAAGATGATGGGATCAATTTTTGCCAGTGCCTCCTTGGCGCGCATGGCGGCGCGTTCGTCGAGACCCATGTCCTTATAGATGCCACCGAGGCCGGTCAGGGCCTCGGCCTCGACCGAGTTTTTACGTGCCTTAAGCAGGGCGTCGAACACGACATACTGGTCGGCGGAAACCCCCGAGTTCACCGAGCCGGAGACCTTGATCTTGGCCTCACTCTCGCGTGGCTCATCGCCGTAGAGGTGGACTTCGTCGGTGTAGGTCACACGGAGTTCGTCGAGTTCGTCCGTATGAAGGATGGCGTCTGATTGGTCGGGGGCCACGCCGTCTTCGGTCGGGGCCAGCTTGATTTTCCCAAGGAAGACGCCGGTGCGGATCTGTGGCCCTTCGGAGGTTTCCACGAGGGTGACTGAAACGCTGTCGCGTTCTTTCCAGACCTCTTTTTCCTCGTCCTCGAGGGCGAAGATATCGATGGCGTCCTCGGATTCGCCGCCGGCCTGAGCTTCGACCTTGTAGCGGGAAGTGACGGTCAGGGTGATTTTTTCCGCGCCGGGGGTTTTGTCGAGATCGGCATCGCGCAGCATCAGCACCTGGGGCTGGCCCGGGTAGGCGATGTAGGCCGGGGTCGAGTAGTCGCCGAGGTAGAATCCGACGGTTCCGGTGCTCACGGCGCGGACCTTGCCGGTGCGTGCCACGCCTTTTTTGCCATCCATGGTGCTGTCGTCGAGGTAAGTGACGGTCAGGGTGTCGCCGCCGATCATTTGCAGGACGCCGTCGTTCGGCTTGGCATCGCCGAGGGCGGTGGGGGCGGAGGCGAGCATTTCGTGTTTTTTGCCGGCGACGGGCACGCCGGTGATGACTTCGGAATCGCCGCTGCTGACGGTAATTGTTGCGGTGACTGGCTGGCCGAGTTTGCGCATGACCGGCACGTCGGCGTCATCGATTTTGGCATAAAACCGCTGACCGATCTCGATCCGGCCCAGTTCTTCACCGGCGTCCTCGACCTCGGTGCCGACCAGCGACAGGGAGTCGATCGCCTTGTTCCAGTTTTTCAGATTGTAGTGGCTCATGCCGATGTAGTAGTACGCCTTGTTGGCCCACTTGGTTTTTCCGGCGACCTCGGTGAGTCGGCGGAACAAGGGGAAACATGCGGAGTACTGGCCGGCCTGGTACTGGCTGAATCCGGCCTGAAAGAGTGCCTCGTGGTAGAGTTCTTGCTCGGCCTCGGGCTGTTGCTCGCCGGGCTCGGGTGCGAGCAGGCGGGTGAGCAGGAGGAAATGGCTGAGGGCCTCCTTGTTTTTGTGGAGTTCGAGATAGTGTTTGCCCATCGACATATGGGCCATGTGGGCGAGCGTGGCACCTTGGTTATCGCGCACCACGGTATTGAGCATGGCGAGGCCACGTTCGTATTGCTTGTATTCCATCAGCTCCATCGCCTTGTCGTAGAGGTGCTTGGCGCGGCGGTCGATATCGGCGGACACGCGGGAGCGAGGGCTGGTGGCTTCCTTGGCCTTGTCTTTGCCCCTGCCCTGAGCATGGGAGGTCACGGGTAGGGTCAGGCAAAACGCCAGTAGGATCACTGTTGAGTTGATATTCACGAAGCTAGAACGTTGTATTGTCATATAAAATTTCATCGAATGTCTAATTGATACGGGTTTTTTAGATTGATCTATTGTGAGTGCTGCAGGTGGGTTGGGCTGAGGGCATAGCTGTTTTTACTCTCCGGATCCCTCGATGCACACGCGAGCCTAGGTCGAAGACGGAGGCTGAACGAGGTGTTTTTCATTTATTTATTATTGCCAGATCACCTCGAGCGAAGCGGGTCCGGATCACTCCTCGGCCTCGGCCTCGCCACCGGTGAGGGCCACGCCGTAGCGTTCCAACCGGTTGTGTGCTTCACTGGACTCGCCGCTTTTCGGGTAGCGCCGCAGCACCATCCGGAGTTGTTGCACCTCCTTGCCTTTGTTGCCGCTGATGCGGTAGATGTCAGCCATTTTCAAGCTCGCCTTGGAGGCGGTGGCACCGCCGACCGACTCGAGCCCCTGCACAGTTTTGACCGCCTGTGGGTATTGCTTGAGTGCCACCATGCAGTCGGTGACCCCCCAGGTCGAGTCGGGTTGTTTATTGGCTCCGCGGTAGGCTTTGATCGCTTCTTCGTAGCGACCCAATCTCTGGAGCAGACTGGCCTGGGACATACCGAGCGCCTGTCCGGCATACTTCGGCGATTTCTGCAGGGCGGGGATCTCCGCGAGGGCCTTTTCCACGAAGGGGCGGTTGCGATGGGTCCGGGCGTTGTAATAGTCAAAACGGGATTTGGCGGCATAAAGCTTGTCCTTCATCCTGGCAAAGTAGCGCAGCACGAACTCCTCCGGCTCATAGTAGGCGGCAAAATTGGCCAGGCGCCTGATTTCCTCGTCGGTCATCCCCTGGGTGCTGACCGAGCGCATCACCGCCTGCGACTCCTCATACATCCTCAGCGGGTGTCTCAAGCGCTCCATAAGCCTCATCCTCTCCGCGGTTTTCATCCCGGCGAGAAACGGCTTGCTGTGGCTGGCAAAAAACGCCGAGCTCATTTTCGGATTGGACCCGTAATACCCGCACCATGTCAATACGCGGTCGAGCGTGGAGGGCTGGAGTTTGAACTGTTTTTCCATCCGGGCGAGCCAGCTCTTGTTGTCCTTTTCATAGACATTTTGCAAATCGAACCACTGCTTGCGCAGGTTGTCGTTATCGGCAAACCGGTCACCCAGTTTGGCACTCCAGTAGCGGGCGACTTTTTCCTTCTGATCCTGCTCCTCGGTCTTCATCTTCAGAGCCTTGCCCAGTACGGTCGACCAGTAGCGCCTGTCTTCATCGGGCTTATCGGTTTTCTGGCCACGACCATCAAAGCCGCCGGCCGCGACGTAGAACTCCTTGAGTTTGTCGTGGTTCGGGCTGCGGGTGACGTAGTGGGAGATCACGGCCGCGCGGGCTGTCTCGGCGGCCCTTTGGTTTGTTTTGGAAAATGCCACCGCGGTGCGCCAGTTGTATTCCGTCGCCTCCTCGTATTTTCCGAGCTTCTCCATAGCGCCCCCCAGGTAGGTCAGCGCGGTGCCGGAATTCGGCTGGGCGACATAATCGTCATCCTTCACCATTCTGGCCCAAACGGCATTCTGTTTGGCCGTGTCCCCATTTTGCTGGTGGCACTGCCCCATGTAAAAGAGTGCCCCGGCGGCGTAGCTGACATCGTCCGGGAAATAGTCGACCACATCCTGGTAGGCCTTGATGGCGGCATGGCGTTTATCAATCATGTGAAGGCAACGCCCCATGCGCAGCAGGACGTAGGGTAATGCCTTGCTTTTGACGAACTCGAAGGAATACGCCTTGTAGGCTGCGTAGGCACCCTTGTAGTCGCCCTTTTTATACAGCTTGTCCGCGTCCTCCAGGTTCAGCCCCTCGAAGGTGTCCAATTTGCCAAACTCCTTGCTCGGGTAGAGGATTTCCTGTCCCGCGATATTCGCCGCGTCCACGTGGATAATACAAGCCAGCAGCGCCAGCAGCAGGAATCGAGTTTTGAATCGTTTTTTCATAGTTCTTGAAGACGCCCGCATTGCAGCCCCGACCGCTGGCATGGAGGCCGCGCAAGCTGATTGGGTCAGGTTTCGGCTATTCATACGGTCGCGTCAACCGCATATTACAATATATTTACAGACATCTTTCCTTGATAACATATTATCTTCCATTTGTCGAATCCATCCCTCGAAAATTACCGGCCTGTGGTTGCTGGCTGGTGACGTTAATCGATGCGCAGGAAGAGATACTGGAGTTGCTCCGGGATGTCGGCGGTGATCACGCCGTCTTTCAGCGTGGCGGTTCCGTTGCCGCTGAGCACGGTGACCTTCTGTCCCAGTTTTTTGAGCAGAGGCACCTTCACCGACCATTCGGAGGCGTCATTGAGTTCCCGGAACAGGACGAGTCGGGCACTTTGACGGTCCTTGCTGACGGAGGACATCCCGGTCCATGCGACCCCGTCCGGCGCGCTGCCGATGGGGATGATGTGGCCTGAGAAGATCGCCTCGCGTTCCTTTTTCCAGATGGCGACCAGTGGCGGCACCTTCTCGAAATACTCCTTGGGGAGGTTGGAAATCTCGAACCATCCCAGCGGGTTGGAAAACATGACGCTGGCGAACAGGGTGTCGGGTGCATAGAGCGCCGGCGCGAGCGGATCGCCCTGGTAGAGTTTCGTATTGCGCTGGTTATTGAGGAACTCCATGCGGAGGCGTAGCGGGTCGACGTGATCGGCGAGCAACCAAAGGTTGCGTAGCGTCAGGTGAGGCCAGTACTTATGCCAGTCGCTGTATCGGTTTTCGACAAAGATGGGACCGACATTGGGGGAGCCAAAATAGGTGGGTCGCAGGCCGGCGGTGGCATCGGGGTCGAACACGACGCGGCCGGCGGATGCGCGGAGAATTTTATCGTAGAACTTGCGCAGGTTATTTTCGGCCTTGGGGGTTGCCATTTCCACGGCGTCGATTTTGACGTATTCGATCCCGAGCTTGTTGCAGCACTCGATCAGGAGGTCGGCGTCGCGTTCCCAGTGCATCATTTCCTTTTCCGCATCCGGTCCGAACCAGAGTCCGAACTTCATGCCCTTGGCCGTGGCCGCATCGACGAGGGGTTTCAGACCATTGGGGAAACGTTTCGGGTGAGGCGACCAGAACTCGGGATCGGCGGCATAGAACTCCCCCCATGCGCCCTTGCCGAATGCGGAATTGCCCGACATCCCCTTTTGCCAGCCGTCATCGACCTGAACGACGTCAACGCCGAGCCGTGAGCCGGCTTCAATTTCCTTTTTGAGGAATGCCTCGCTGACGCGTGAGTCGGCTGAGCGATCGCCCCAGGTGTTGCTGAGAAACCGGGCGTCGCGCTTGGCGTCGAATGTCCGGATGCAGCGTTGGTAGTCTTGCAGTGCGGCGATGCGCCCCGGGCGGCCGCCGGAGTAGCTGAGCACGACCGATGCATACCCGTGGCCGGCAAAAATCACCCGGCGGCCTTGGCCGAGCACACGCGCATCCCATGGCGACTTCACCGGGCGGGCGTGTGGCAAGGGTGCGAGTTTCAAAAAAACGAGCCCGTCGCCGGTGACCGGGTTTTCGATGTGGAAGAGATTGCCGGACGCGTCCACTTTGCTATGCAGCGGCATCCATTCCTTTTCGTGCACGAGGTCGTTGTGGTCATCCGTCTGGTCCATCAGGGTGACCTGGGTGAACCGGAAGTGTTGGATGTTGAGCATCAGGTCGTCGATGGCATCCAGTGCTTTGGAGGGTTTTTTCTTGGCGCCCTTGTTGTTTTCGAGGCCGCTGGGGCGTGTTTTGGGTTCATTTTCCGTGTCCTTATTCGCGTTCTCCGCGGGGGGGGGTGAGGTGGTATTCGGATTGAAGGTGACGGTGATCCCGCTGGCACCGGGAAACACCTGGAAGCGGCAACTGAAGGAGGTGATGGCCCCCTTGCTGGCCATGTCGATGACGAGGGATTCGGCTTCCACCGGGCTGAGTTGACCCGTTTTCGTGGTAATCGTCGTGCTGCGGGGTTCGGCGACGAGGTTGCCGCCCGGGTGGGGGGCTGGTTGGCGGCTTGGGCGGCGGAGCCACTCGCGGTCGGATGTTTTATCGCGGAACGAAACCGGGGTGAGCAGGCCTTGGTGGATACTCCATTTACGTTCGACCATCGGGTTGCCGATGGTGAGCTCCTTCTCATTCCATTCGGCATAGCAGCCTTTGAATTTGACATTCTCGGCCAGAGCCAGGCTGCCTGGCAGGGCGAGGAGGGTGGTGAGGAAATAGGCTTTTCGGATCATTGGGTGGGAGGGGAAATAAATTGAAATGGCGGGGCGGATGTTAGATAAAGGTGATGTAGAGGGCAACGGTGATCACCACGATGATAGCACCGATGATTTTGACGATCGGTGCGGTTTCCTCGTTGAACTGTTCGTTAACGGGAAGCGGGACGATGGTGGTGCGTGGTCGGATCAAGGTGGTGACGGCCATGGCAATGACCACGGCACTGAAGGTAATCGCCATTTTGTTAAGGAAGCAAATGGAGTCGAACATTTCCAGGTGCAGGACACCGTAAGCAACCGGGCAGAGCAGCAGGCCGATGACGGCGGTGAGCGGGCCGGCCTTTTTGACAAAGAAGCCAAAGATAAAGACCGCAAGAATACCTGGGGAGACGTAGCCCTGCAGGTCCTGCATGAAGTTGAAGATCCCCTTGAATTTTCCGAGTTGCGGCGCGATCAGGCAGCCGATGACGGTAAACAGGATGGTCATCGTGCGGCCTACCTTGACGAGGGTTTTTTGGTCGGCGCCCGGCCTCAAATGGCGCTTGAAGATATCCATGGTGAAAATGGTCGAAGCCGAGTTCAGCATGGACGCCAGCGAGCTGATGATCGCGCCCGCGATGGCGGCAAAAATGAAGCCACGCATCCCCGGCCCGATGAGTTTTCCGATGAGCATCGGGAAGGCGGTGTCGGAGTTGGCGGCCACCTCCACCGGATAGAGTTGGAGCGCGATCAGGCCTGGGACCACGATCACGATCGGCAGGATGATCTGGATCCCGGCCGCGGTCAGCACCCCGAGCTGCCCGTTCTTCAGGTCCTTGGCTGCCAGGGTCCGCTGCGCAATGTACTGGTTAAATCCCCAGTAGTATAAATTCGGAATCCAGAGGCCGAAAAGAAGTGCCGTCCACGGCAGAGAACCGTGGTCGGCCGGGAGAAACATGTGCAGGTGTTTCTCGTTGTGAGTGGCGAAGGCATCGAGCCCGCCGACGGCTTGGATGCCGACAAAAGCGACAAAAAGCCCGCCGATAATCAGCGAGGTCCCTTGAAAGAGATCGGCCCACGCCACTGATTTGAGCCCGCCGTATGCGGTGTAGGCGGCGGCGATGGCACCCACGACCCAGACCGAATGCGCCAGCGGCAGGCCGAAGATGGTATTGATCGTCAGCCCACCCGAGTAGAGGACGGCGGAAATGGTCACCCCGACGTAAATAGCCATCATGTAAAACGACATGATGCTGCGGGCGTGGGAGTTGAACCGGTATTCAAGAAATTCCGGGATCGTGTAAATGCCGCAGCGCAGGAGGAGCGGAAGGAAGAAGATGGCAACAATCACCAACGTGATAGCGGCAATCCAGTCGTAACTCGCGATGGCCAATCCATAGCCTCCTGCCGCGCCACCGTTCATACCGACGAATTGTTCGGTGGAGATGTTGGCGGCGATCAGTGAGATCCCGATGATCCACCAGCTCAGGCCGCGACCCGCGAGGAAGTAGTCCTCACCGGATTGCTCGCGTCTCCCTTTATACATACTGATGCCGATGACGACGGCAAAGAAAAGACCGACAACGATAAAATCTGTGAGTTCAAGCATGATGAGGATGGTGTGGGGTTTTAAAGCAGGGAATTAAAGCTGGGAAAATTAAAAAGCAGGAAAAATAGACCCCGCGATTGAGAGGAGGCCGAGTATTTGCTAAGATCCGCCCGCAAGCAATGCTGTTAGACGGCAAGCGAAGCGCCTGTGTGGGAGACGCATTGCTTTCAGTGGGTTTTGTAGCGAAGGGTCTTCATTCCTTCGTTGACTGCGAGATTCATTCACGCGTACGTCGACGAAGAGTGAAGACTTTTTCGCCACGAAAGCTGGCTGTCGTGGGCCTCCTTCATCCGAAGATGTATGGCCACGTTTTATTCAAGTTTTATCTATTCATTCTTTGGGCGAGCTCATCAACCGGACTGGTC
The DNA here is from genome assembly GCA_029287105.1 of Akkermansiaceae bacterium. Lineage (GTDB taxonomy): Bacteria > Verrucomicrobiota > Verrucomicrobiia > Verrucomicrobiales > Akkermansiaceae > Oceaniferula. Next base: position 8,653 of record JARFRT010000207.1, read on the forward strand.
CCATTGGCCGGATGGGAGCAGTCTTCTTTTCGCGTTAACTGGGTGTTGTTGGATGATCCAGGTGCACCGTTCGGATTCGAGTTTGGCACACACAATCGATTATTTTCGATCGCGTAAGCATTTAATCTTTTCAATCAATTTTGCATTCACACTGCGTTGACCTTTGTTTTTACGGTTAGCATGGCGCCGTGCACCAGGTAGCCTTGTGCCATCGATAGCTGCATACCTTTTTAAAAACTCTTCTGTTTGGCTATCCCAGTCTTTGTCCGATAATATGTTAGGTGAGATCGCCATAATAAATTGCCCACCTTGAGTCGAGCCAGGTTTTTGCTCATCGCACTTTTCGGTTTCATAGGAAAATTTATCACCCACCAGCGGGCCCGATAATAATTCAACCATCAAAGCTAATGCAGAACCTTTGTGCCCGCCAAATGGCAGCAGAACTCCTTTGACAATATCAGCAGCGTTGGTCGTCAATTCCCCGGAAGTTGAAAGTCCGGTTCCCAGCGGCACTTCACGGCCATCGCGTGCGGCAAGCTGCACTTCACCCATCGCCATGGATGATGTCGCCATATCAATCACAATGGGATGCTTGTTAGGCCTTGGCCACGCAAAACCAAAAGGATTTGTCCCAAAAATCGGGGTCTTGCCGCCTGCAGGCGCAACCCATGGCAAATAGGAAACGGTGGTCAACCCAACCAGCCCTGCTTCACTGATTTTTTCTACCTCTGGCCAAAGGGCGGCATAATGATGGGAGTTTTTTATCGAGACGACAGCAACACCAAATCTTTGAGCCGCATCAGTCAGTTTACCCAAACAATATTCATGCACAAGCGGCGCCAATCCATTTTTTGCATCACATCTAAAAACCACCGGGGTAACTTCCTCAACAATAGGAACAGCATGGCCATCCGCCATCCCACTTTTCAAAGCAACCACGTAACCAGGGATTCTAAATAGACCGTGCGAAACAGAACCATCTTGTTCAGCTTTTGTGACATTTTTCGCCACGGCCTCAGCCGTTTCCAAATTAGCACCATGTGCCATCAATGTATCTCTGGCCAAGTCGAATATCTCTTCTAAACTCAGCTCAATCAATGTGTTATCAGCCATTATTTCTATACCTTCTTTACAATCCATTTTCAAACAAGTGCTAATTTGAAATAGCCATTCATCGCTAATACTATTCGAGTGGCTAAATTGGCTAAATGGCGGTTTGGCCTTGGTTTGAGATCAAGGAAACATCCTGCGGCACCCGCAGACCGCGATTGGGCAGGAATTGAGTCGTGGCGACGTATTCCGCCGCGCTGTAGATGAAAATCGGGATGTTTGCATGCGATGATCGATGATATGTCCCTGCGATGATGAGAGTGGTCTGAATGATATACGAAGTCAAAACCCCGAATCTTGTTGGAAACCACGAATTCCGCTTGGGTTGCTACTTCTATTTTTTGACCGCGCAACATACGAATTGGGCGAAAGAAGACTTGGGTTGTGGGTTCATTTCAAACCACGGAAAGGCACTGAATTACACGGAAGTTCTTGGGTTGCTCATTCAATTTTTGACCGCGAAAGGTGCGAAAGGACGCGAAAGAAGACTTAGGTTGCGGGCTTGGGTTGTTAATTCAGTTTTTGAACCACGGAATACAGGAAATCATGGAAGGGCTGAATGAAACCGGTGACGCCTCAGCACTCCATAAAAACCTCGCCCCCGGTGATGG
>JARFRT010000433.1 GCA_029287105.1 Akkermansiaceae bacterium
CCCGACCAATGGGCAGAACTTCTTCATCCCAACGGGTAATCTTGAAATTACGTTTACGGAGGAGGTTGCCTTCGGCACCGGCAATATCACCCTACGTCGATCCGACGGCACCTTAATCGAATCCTTCGATGTCGCCAATCCGCCGTCAGGCCTGACGCTCTCCGGAGCCACCGTCACCATCGATCCGACGGATATCCTTGCCCTGTCAACAAGCTATCACGTAGAGGTCGACGCCACCGCCATCGACGACCTCGCCGGCAACAGCTTCGACGGCTTCACCGGCAACGGCACCTGGAGCTTCACCACCGCAGCCACCCTGCAGGTCGGCACGGTCGATGCGTCCGCATTCTATGACGTGACGGACAACACAGTCGTGACCACCGACCTCCTCGACTGGGGCCACATATCCAACCGGGCGGATCGATCCAGAACTGATCCCGCATTCGGCTCGATCGGCGAGGTCAATGCCAACAACACGCTCTACCGCGACTTAACCCTAAACACGGTCGTCATCACCAGAGTTTCCGGCTTCTCCTCGATTGGCGACGTTCGATTCACCGAGGGCGCTCCCTCCGATAAGATTGGCGCGGGCTTCTGGGCCGGAAACCCAATCTACACCTTTGGTGGAGCCAGCGCTTATGGCTCCTATCGTGGCTTGGATGGAAACGAGCAGGATGTTTGGACCATGGACTTTAACGATCTAGGCGTCGGCACTTTCGAGATCACCCTCTACATGGGCATCGATAGCAGCAAAGTGAAACGCCTCGACATTGACTACCTGCTGGATGACGGCGTCACCGTATCGGGCACCACCCAGTCCGCCCTCTCCAGCACCTACAATTCATCCCTGGTTGCGGGTGCCACTATCAATCTTTTCACCTATAAAATTCAAGTAACGACGACCACGCCAGGCGCCGACCTGTCACTGACTTTTGGTAGTGTGAGTGGCGACAATGGCGGCCAAGTCTATTTTTCCGGCTATACCGTCGAAGCGTTATCCGCCGGCGAAACCTTCACCGACTGGATCGACGGCTACACCGGGCTCAATGGCCTCACCGCATTCGGCGATGACGCCGATGGCGACCGCATCGAAAACGGCATCGAGAACTACTTCGGCACCCATCCCGGTGAGTTCTCAAAGGGCATCGTCGCCGGCAAGCTTACGAATAACACCTTTGCCTTCACCCACCCGCTCAACGATTCACCCGCGACCAACCTCACCGCAGGCTACCGGTGGTCGAAGGACCTCTCCAGCTACCATGCCGACGGAGCCGCCTTTGAGGGCACCACGGTCGACTTCACCCAAGGGGATCCGGTCAACGGCATCGTTACCGTCACCGCAACCATCACCGGCACAGGGCTTGAGCGAATCTTCGTCGACATAGAAGTGACCGAAGAATGATGCTTCAGGATTTTGTCGGCAAATTTTGCGTTAGGTTTCCAGAGTCCAGGACAAGCAGCCGAACCTACCCCATCAGGGGAAAACTTGCTTTCATTCTTTGGCATGGCTTATTTGGGGCTGGTGAAGATTCTGCTTGGCGAACATCATCAAGCTCCTCAGCCCCCGGTGGCCAGCGCCGCCCCAAAGCAAATTCCCATCTTCTGTTTGCAAGCCAGAGCCGGACCGCCACAACCTATCATTCAAACATAGAAACCATGTCTCCCCTACCGACCTTCACGTTCCGCCCTGCCCTTTTTGTCGTTTTCATCGCTCTCCTGAGCGGAGCTCTCTGCTCTGCCGCCCCCAAGGGCAAGGTGCCTGACTTCACCAAGGGTGAGGCTTTGGATCCCCATCATAAGAAGAAAAAATACTACGACCGCACCCTGGGGCCCACGGGTCTCTGGGGGGAAGCTTACTCACAGAACATGGCAAACGGCGCCAGCCGCGATGCCCGGCAGTTTCGGATCACGAAGGTCGAAGCGGGTAGCCCGGCGGAAGGCAAAATCCAGGTCGGCGATGTGGTGGTTGGCGCATCGGGTCGAAACTTCGACAGCGACGCGCGTAAGCTTCTGGCCGCAGCGATCCAAAAAGCGGAGGAAACCAATGGCGATCTCTCGCTGCAAATCTGGCGCGAAGGAAAAGCCTTTGAGCCATCCCTCAAGCTCAAAGTGATGGGCGCATACGATCCTAACAATCCATTCAATTGCGCCTACACCGATGCGGTGATCGATCACATGTCCACCCATGCGGCAAAAGAGGGCATCAAGTCTTTCATGCCGTCCATGTATGCGCTCGGCATGCTGGCCACTGGCAAAGAAGAATTCGTGCCCAAGGTGCGTGCCTATGCGCATTCTTTATGCATTGACCCGAAAACCAAGGAGCCGATCACCTTTGAGGTTTCCAGCAGAGGGAAACGGGTATGGCGCACCTCCTACCGGCTGATCTTCCTCGCGGAATATTACCTGGCCACTGGCGACGAGACGGTCCTCCCCGCGATTCGGACGCTGGGGATTGGTGGAGCCAAAGGCCAAAGTGGAGTCGGCAGCTACGGCCACCGCTTCTCATCCCGTATGCCGGATAATGGCTACCATGGGCCGCTGGAAGGCTATGGAGCAATCAACAATGCGGGGCTGTCGATGTTGGCCGGTATCGTTCTCGCGTCCAAATGCGGCATCGAGCATCCCGAAATCACCGATGCCATCGCCAGAGGGAAGCGCTTCTTCAGTTTCTTTGTCGAACACGGCGGCATCCCCTACGGTGACCACTGGGCAGGGTCTAACTATTTTGAAAACAACGGCACCTCCGGCCTTTCCGCCATCGCGTTTGGCCTGATGGGTGATGATCGCGGGCAACGATTCTTTTCATCGATGGCGGTTGCGTCCGCCCCTACCGGCCGTGAAGAAGGGCATCAGGGATGTTACTGGTCCTACCTGTGGAGCGAGCTCGGGGCCGCCCGCTCGGGCAAAAAAGGCCTGAATGCCGCGTTTGCCGAGACTCGCTACCTGCGCACTCTGGAACGCCGCTGGGACGGTCAGGTCATCGACCCAAGCAATATCGGCCCGACCAAGTATGGATCGCGCGGCGATACCACCGGAGAGCGACTGCTGATGATGTCTCTGGGCCGCAAGCTCCTCTACTTCACCGGAAAAAAGATGGCGGTCAACCAACCCCTCGAAGGGCCAGCTCTGACGAATGCCTTGGCCGCAGGTCGCCTGATTTACCATCCGGAGGCACGCAAAGCACTCTCTGAGGAAGAGATCTTCAAGCTGCTGCGCCACGAACTGCCCGCAGCTCGTCTTACTGCCGCCAAGGCGATGCAGGAGCAAAAGCTCGATCGGGTGGATCGCCTGATCGAGATGATCAACGACCCGGACCGCTACGCACGCTACGGGGCCTGCGCAGGCTTGGCCTACGCCGGTGGGAATTCCCGGAAAGCCGTCGATGCACTCCTTACGCGGATGGTGCAGGACGACGACGTCCTCTTTCGCTACTTCGCGGTGGACGCGCTCTGCTCAGGAAGAGGCCAATCCTATGGTTTGTACGGCGCCGCCGCCAAGGCCGTGCCCGTGTTGCTCAAGCTCGCCTCCGAGCCCGCACCGAACGACCCGAGAGGGCATCTCTGCTGGCGGATTTCTGAAGCTCTCTTTGATGGCAGAAGCAATCTATTGAAGACCTATCCGCCAGAAAATCCTGAATCAGAAAAATTGTTAGTGGACAGTCTGCGGCAGTTCCTGCTCAACGAAAATGGTCGTGCGAGATCAGCGGTTCCACTTGATGCGCTAACAAAGGAACAGCTCTCCGAATTATGGGAAGGCATTTACGAAGCGACACGACACAACGCACCCAGCGGCATCATGTTTTCCAAGCGCGTGCGCACCAATGGAATGATCGTCATGGCGCAACACCGCATCAAGGAGGGTTTGGACCTCATGCTGGAACTCTCCAAGGAGAGAATCGAGCTGACGGAGGAGAACAAGTGGGTGAGCTGGTTTGCCGATACCATGTTCGCGGTTCTGCCGCTCTATGGAAGAGACGCCTTGCCGGTGATCGAAGTCGTCGAACAATGGCCGGTCCTCACAGGCCGGGGCAAACACCTTGCCAAAAAACTGCCGGACTTGAAAAAGCAGATCCAGAACGCTCCGAAATACAAACTCATCAGCATCAACGACTAGCTCTCCGCTCTACCCCATCATGAAACACATCAATCATCGCCACGATTGCTGCGCTATGTTTGAGCCTGCCTCAGGCTTTTGCAGCGGACACCACAGTCACCGTCGAATTCGCAGGGCAAAAGAAATCCGCCACCGCAGGTAAGGACGGCAAGTGGGTGGCTGAGCTCAAGGACCCCAAGGCGAGCTTCTAATACCATTTGAACAGTCAGATTGCCGTAATGACGTCGAATGATGGGCTTGTAGCAAGGCGCAAGGAAGGAGCATAGCGGGCTATGCGACAACCGAGCAGAGCGAGATAGCCAGACGCAGGCTGCCCGTAAGGGTGGAACGAAGTGACGGCAAACACGCAACGCCGCTAGAATCCAATCATTCGGCGTCCCTTCGGCCTCAGCTACGCTGACTATTTCACCCAACCTTGAAAACCATCATTAGGGTAAGATGACTGTTCAATTGGTACAACGACGTCAACACTTGCAGGTGACGGCGGAGCCATGAACCGGGAGTCCCGTCCATCCTCATGGGCGAAGTGCAGACCATTTTTTGCCAAAAAGTAGGTGGACGGGGTCATCATTCCCCGCCGCCGAAGACAAAGCGGCAATCCTTGCGGCGCAGCTCGGGTCGGAGGGGTTCGATACCCTGTTTTCTGAGCGCTTCGAGGGTCGACGGCCAGGCCGGCGTGGCGGCGTCGCGGCCCTCCACAGCCAGTAACCTCGGTCCATAGCCGATGACAAACGGCTGGCC
>JARFRT010000442.1 GCA_029287105.1 Akkermansiaceae bacterium
CAGCGGAGGTCGATTTCAAAGGCAGGCTTGGCTGCGATTTGATCACCTAACACATCGAACGCGCGGATCTTGCCGACCTTGCCCGTGTCCGCGATGTAGACGCGGGATTCGTCGGGGGAAAAGGCGATGCCGTTCGGCATGTCGAACCCTTTGTAGATGACGGTGACCTTTTTGGTTTTCCCATCGAGCCGGAACACCCACCTGCCGGGGATTTCGCCGGGTTTGCCGCGCAGGCCGTAGCTGGGGTCAGTGAACCAGATCGACCCGTCGGATTTGATCGCGAGGTCGTTGGGGGAGTTGAATTTTTTCCCTTCGAACTTATCGGCGAGCACGGTGACGGTGCCGTCGGGTTCGGTGCGGATGACGTTGCGGCCCGCGTGTTGGCAGGTGAGCAGTCGGCCTTGCAGGTCGAGGATGTTGCCATTGGCCTGCGCGACTTTGCGGAACGGTTTGAGGCCACCTTTTTCGTCCCACTGCATCAGCATGCTGTTGGGGATGTCGCTGAAGACGACCGCTTTTTTGGAGGGGAGCCAGACCGGGCCTTCGGTGAATTTCATCTCGGTGCCGAGTTGCACGGCCTTGGCGTCGGGCGCGATGATCGATGCCATCCCCTGGTCTTGCGCCGGGGTGGCCGGGGTGGCAGGGGCGAGGATGAGATGGGTTGTGATGACAAAAAATAGGGGTTTCATAGGGTGGCCAGCATGCGCTTCCGGGGGTGAGGAATCAAGCGTCAAGATAAGGCGCCCGACCGATCATGCTTGATTTTGGATGCCGACGGGTATGGTATGGTGTCGCTGCAAAACCCATTACCCAACGACGACAACCATGCCCCTCAAATCCACCCATCTCGCTTGGCTCATCTTGCTGCCAGCCCTGTTCTCTTGCCAAAAAGAGCCAGTGAAGGAAGCCGCCGCGCCTGCCCTCACGGAATCGCGCCGACAAGAAATTATCAAACAGGGTGGCGAGGCGTCCTCCGCCTTGCTCGCCTCCCTCGGGCCCAAGTTGAAAGCGGCGCTGACGGCGGGTGGCCCGGTCCACGCCCTGACAGTCTGCCAGCAACTTGCCCAGCCGTCGACCAAGGAGGTTGCCGCAGGGATGGCGGGCATCACACTTTCCCGCGTCTCCCTGAAGCCACGCAACCCGGAAAACGCGCCGGACCAGCTCGACACCGAGGTGCTCACTGCGTGGCATAAGCAGGTCGCCGATCATGGCAAGGCTACTTCCGACGAGGTCAGGATGAAAGACGGGGAGACCGCCGTCTTTTACCGTCCGATCCTGATCGAGGAGGTTTGCCTCAAGTGTCACGGTGACCCCGGCACCTTTTCCGCCGCGTTGTCGGAACAGCTCGCCAAGCTTTACCCGGAGGACAGGGCAACCGGCTACAGCAAGGGCGAGCTGCGCGGGGCGTTCCGTGTCGAGTTTCCCGCCGAGGCGGACTGAGGCGCCGCCCTTAAATAATACCCTCGCGCAGTGCCTTGGCGACCGCTCCGGTGTTGGTGGTTACATGCAGCTTGCCGTAAACGCGGCGCATATGGGTCGAGACGGTATGGACGCTGATGTCGAGCGCCTGGGCGATCTCCTTCTTGAGCAAGCCGTCCGCCATCAGGCGGAGGATGTCGCGCTCGCGCTCGGTGAGGTGATAATCCTCCATGCTGTCCCTGTCGAGGGTCGGCTCGATGCGGGAAAAGGCGTCGAGCACCTTCTTGGCAACCTCCGGGGTCATCGGCGCACCGCCGTCCATGACCTGCCGGATCGCGTCGCCGATCCGGTCGATGCCCGACGATTTCAGAACATATCCTGCCGCCCCGGCGCACACGGCCCGGAAGATTTTATCGGCGTCGTCAAACACTGTCAGGATGATCACCCGGGCTTCGGGAACACGTTTGCGAAAGGTCTGAAGGGCCGTGATCCCATCGATCCCGGGCAGTTGCACATCCAGCAGGATGACATCCGGGGGAGTTTCCTGATCGAGGGCGGCAAAGGCCGCCTCGGCCGTGGGGTAGCAGCCCGCGCATTGCATCCCCCCGAGGCTGTCGACTGCCCGCCGCACACCCATGGAAAACATGGCATTGTCTTCGACCAGCCAGACACTGGTTTTTCTATCGCGGGTTTTGCTGTCGTTCATCGTGTTCATGTTGATTTGGAATTGAAGGGGGCATGGAAAAATACGCGGGTGCCGTGGCCGGGTTGGCTTTCTATGTGGCAGGTTCCGGCCAGACGCTCCGCCCGCCGCTGCAGGTTGGCCAGACCGTGTCCGGGCCCGGAATGATCCTGCGGGTCGAAGCCCGCACCGTCGTCCCGGACCTCGAAGCTCAGGGCGCGCCCGTCGATGCTGATGCTTACCTCGACGTCCGTCGCCCCGGCATGCCGGCGGACGTTGTTGAGCGTCTCCTTGAAGGCGAAGAACAGGTGCCGCCGAAACAGCAACGACAACTGGCGGTCACGGAAATCGGAGGGCTGGACCGCCAGCGAGACCCCGTCGACCCCGAGGATTGTCTCGGTCGACTGCCGCATCCGGCCCACCAGGTCGCGCAAGCTCATCTGGCCCCGCTCGATCAGCCAGACGATGTCCTGCATCGACTCCGCGGTTTCCTCCGCCGCTTCCTTGATGGTTTTGAAGTCTTCGCGCGCTTGCGCGTCGTCACCTTTCAGGCTGCCCATTTCGCTCAGCAGGACGATGCCGCCGAGGTTGCTGCCGATGTCGTCGTGCAGGTCGCGCGCGATCTGGTCCCGCAGGTGGGCCACCGCCCGTCTCTGGGCCGTCTGCCGCCTCAGCAGCAACCATCCCGAGCCGAGCAGTGCCATCGCGCCGAGGCCACCGCCCCCGTAGCCCAGGACCATGCCGGTCACCCGCACCGTGTGATCGCGCCGGGCGAGCAGGACGCCTCGTTCCTTCTCCAGCTGCCCCCGCCGTTCGATCAGGCCGAGGTATTCCGGGTACTCGATCAGGCGGTGTGTGCTGGTGAATCCGTCCGTCACAAAGTCCGGCGCCCAGCCGGTGGGGTCCGTTTTTTCGGCCACGTCCTTGGCCGTGACCTGCTTGCCCAGCGCCACGTTTTTCCCTCCCGAATAGGCCTGCAGCTCGGCCAGGGCAAAGGCACACCGGTTTTCGACCCCCCAAAGCTCCTGGGTCGAAAACCGGAGGTAGCGGCACCGATGCCCGGGTCCTGACAAGACCACCGCGCACTCGCCCGGAAAGCCGACCGCGTTCGTTCTTTCCCTCTGGTAGTGCCAGCTCACCTCGGTGAATCCCGGGTCGAGCGCCAATTCGATGCTCCAAGCCCGAGGGAAGGACTGCATCCCTAACCTCTCGAAGCTCTCCGACTCCACCGGCAGGAGCCGGATCTCGTCGAGCAGGTACTCACGCCCGAGATCTACGACCAGCCACTTCTTCTCAAAGGAGTCGGTCGTTGCGGCGCATTGGTAGCCATGGCTCGGGCTCGGCTCGGTGGTCACCGGCATCCCCAGCGCACTCAGCCCGTTATTGACCCGTTGCACCGACCAGTTGGGAAACAGCTCCAGGCTGTTCGACGCCTCCTGGATCTGGCGCACGCCTATGGTATTGTTCCCGGAAAGAATGGCGAGTTCCTCCAGCGCCCAGATGAAACCGCCTTCGACCGGAAAGTGACGGGTCGAGGTGAAACGGACATAGCGTCCGGTCTGCGGCGGCAGGCGAAAGACCATCGGGAAGCGTCCCGGGTTGTCGACATCCCGAGCGGTTCGGTCGACCACGGTCACCGCCCCCTTCATCGCCGGATTGTCCGCGATCGCGATCTTGAAACGCAGCGGAAACCCGTAGCCCGCCCCGCGCTCGCCGAGGCTCGGGATATGCGCCGGCACCGCCACGATCCGGTCGATTGCACAGCTTCGCCCCAAGTCGATCTGCACCCATTGCGGATCCTCCTGCTCGAGCAGGGTGTCGCTGCGGAACCCGTAGCGTGAGGCGAAGGGTTTTGCCAGCAACTTGGGCAGGTCGGTCAGCTCGTTCGCCAACTCCCCGAGTCGCGCCTCGGTCCGGCGCATCTCCGGGCTGCACACCCGCGCTACCCGTGCCGCCACCCCGCCAGTCGCCTCGGTTTCCGCGCGCAAATCGCCGCCACCCCATGCGATTAACACAATCCATACCACGTGCACCCTGTTCATTCCGAGCAAGGCTAGTCCACAATCCCCGACACGTCAGTCACAATCTCACGCAGACGGCCGTCGCATGATCGTGTGACTAGACGATAAAGAGATGTTAGATAGGGTAACAAATCTTGGCTCAAAAATCACTTATGGACTATCAGATCGTCGGCTTCGGCTACGACGGGAACCACACTGACGAATCCCACTTTTTCATCGCTAATACGATGGGGGAGGGCATGAAACAACTGCTCACGCCGTGAGGGAACTGCGCCAAAAAGAGTGATTGATGATTTCCAATTGTCGAGGGGCATCCGGCTCATCACATCAAAAATCGAACATCAAACATCATCACTGAGAGATTCCAACGACCGCCGCCGTAATAACACCACTGGTTTAGCCATTAACAAAACAAGCATTTATGAATACCACACCCAACTCCGTACGTCGCCTGATCGGGCGGCTTCCTCAGCTCGCCATCGCCTCCAGCCTCGCCGCTGCATTCCTGGCCGGAACCGCTACCGCCGCGCCGCCGACGGTGAAGGTTTTCATCCTCGCCGGGCAATCGAACATGGTTGGCCATGGCAAAGTGGAATATGGCCGCAACCCCAACTATGACAAAAATGAGAAAGGGTCGAAACAGGAGATCCCGGGCGGGATTGGTGGCCTGAGGTACCTGCTGACCCAGCCGAAGACACACGCCCAGTACAAGCATCTGGCGGACGCCGACGGCAAATGGGTCGTGCGTGACGATGTCTGGATTTACTCCACCACTTCCGGAAAGGACAAAGGTCAATTGACGGTCGGCTTCGGCCAGGGGAGTTGGTTCGGCCCCGAGCTCGGGTTCGGCCATGTCGTGGGCGATCACCTCGACAGCCCGGTCCTGATCATCAAGACCGCCTGGGGCGGCAAAGACCTTGCCGTTGACTTCCGTCCCCCGAGCTCCGGAGACACGCCGCTGAAGAAGGATCGTGAGGTCGGAGCCTTTTACAGAAAAATGATGGCAGTGATCAAGGAAAGCCTGGCCAACTTCGAAAAGGACTTTCCTGAACTGAAGGGGTATAAGCCGGAGTTTGCCGGGTTCGGCTGGCATCAGGGCTGGAACGACGGTTGTTCCAAGGAGGCAACGGCCGAGTATGAAAAGAATATGGCCAACTTCATCAGAGACGTGCGCAAGGATCTTGGCGTCAAGGACCTGCCCTTCGTCATCGCCAACACCGGCCAAAACGGCCCCAAGACGAAAGGGACGTTTGCCACACTCTGCCAAGCTCAACTGGACATCGGCGATGCTAAGAAACACCCCGAATTTAAGGGAACCGTGACGTCGATTGAAACGCGGGGATTCAAACGCACGAACGAACAGTCGCCAAGCGGCTTCGGCTATCACTGGAACCACAGCGGCGAAAGCCATTTTCTGGTCGGTGATGCCATGGGCAAAGCGATGGTGAAGTTGCTGAAAAAATAGTCGGATGAATAGTCACATGACAAATTCCATAGCATCGTGTTTCGCCATCGTCCTGTCCTGCATCCTTGCCGCAGGTGCCGTGCAGGCAGACAGCCGTAAACTGCCGCATGGCGAGCATTTGATTGATACCCCGGCGATTGGTGACGGCTTGTGCGTCCACAACCTGTTTCAATCCAACATGGTGATCCAGCGGGACAAGCCGATCACGGTCCGGGGCTGGGCCGCGCCGGGCGAGAGGGTGACGGTTTCTCTTTCCGATCAGAAACAGACGACAACTGCCGGGGCGGATCGCCGCTGGGCGGTGACCCTACCGGCCATGCCCGCGAACCCTGCCGGCCAGGACATGAAAATAAGAGGGAAGGCGAGGTCTCTAACATTCAATAACATCCTTCTCGGCGACGTCTGGGTCGTCGGCGGGCAAAGCAACATGCAGCACCCGCTCTCGCGGGTTGAAAACGGGGGCATGGAAATCGTGTCCGCCCATTTTCCCAAGATCAGGATACTGACGGTTCCCGCGTTGATTGACAACAAGACCAAACAAGCCTTCCCACGTATCCATCGCTTCGAAGGCTCGCGTCATGAGCGCGAGGGTGACTGGGATGTCTGCTCGCCCAAGACCATCAGCGAGTTCACTGCCATCGGCTATATTTTTGCCCGCCGCATTCACATGGCCTCACAGGTTCCGATCGGCGTGATCGATGTGTCACGATGGGGGACTACCGTCGAGGCGTGGACGCCACTGCCGGTTCTCAAACGGATGGGAACCGATTCCGTCCGGGCGCTGCTGGCCGATTGGGACAAGAAGTCCGCGCAGTGGGACCCGCAGAAGGATCTGCAGGGCAGGATCAAGAGTTATCATGGCCGGGTCGAGAGCCTGAAAAAACAGGGCAAAGCAGTTCCCGCGTCTTGGCAGGTTCCCACCGACCTGCGTCCCGGTCCGGAGATGAACCAGAATTACCCCGGTAACTGCTACGCCAGCATGCTCAATCCGATTGCCGGCTTCGCCGTCAAGGGCGCTATTTTTCACCAGGGATTCAATAACTCCCGGGCGGATGCTGACACCTTTTACTACCAAGTTTTCCCGAAGATGATCGAAGCCTGGCGGACGGCATTCAATAATCCGAAGATGCCGTTCGGTATTATCTCACTGTGCACGGATGGTCCGCCTCAGTCCCTGGACAATTACGTGGAGTGCATGATGAATTCCGGGATCTACGTCCGGGAAGCCCAGTACAAGACGTTTCTGGATTTCTACAAGGCAGGAGACAAAAACATCGGCTTCGCCAGCAGCTTTGATCTGCGCCGGGCATGGTACCACCCGCAGTTGAAAATCCCGGCGGGGGAACGGATCGCGCGGTGGGCACTGGCCACCCAGTACGGATTTGACCGGAATGTCTCCTGGAAGCCGCCCATGATCACGGAAATGAAGACAGGGGACGGGAAAATCATCCTCCACATGGACAGTGAGGTCGGCTCTGTCGATGCCGGGCCGATCGCAGGCTTCGCCATTGCGGGAACAGACAAGCAGTTCCAACCTGCAAACGCGCAAGTGCTGGTGACCGGCAAGGACAGCAGAAACCGACCGCAGTATAACCGGCGAGTCCTTATCCTGAGCAGCCCGCATGTACCCGAACCCATCCATTTCCGCTACGCCTGGGGACGGAATCCCATGGCGAACCTCCGGCCGTCGTCAACCGCACAGAAGGATATCCCCTTTGCCACCCAGCGCAGCGACGACTGGAAAAGCATGGAAAACAAGGGGGCGTCACGCAGTTCTCGCGAGAACCATGGCAAGGCTGCGCAGTTGATCGATTTGGGCAGGCGCCTGAAAGATGCGCAGACGTTCATCGACGAGCATCAAAAGGATTACGACAAAGCAATCAAGACGGCTCAATAATACCGGCAGCAAGAGAGCATGCCTCGCAACAAGATCATGATGAAACAACTCTTTGCCGCCAGTCTGGTAGTCATCGTGCATGGCACTCTCGTGAGTGCCGAGAAACCGGCCGAGAGAGTGGCATCCCAGGAGATTGGCGCCGCTTCGACCAGTGCGAGGGAAAACCTTTCCGGGCGTCGCCCGAATATCATCATCATCATGGCCGATGATATGGGCTATTCGGATCTCGGCTGTTACGGTTCCGAAATCCAGACGCCTAACCTCGATCAACTGGCGGCTGGTGGGCTGCGCTTTACAAGTTTTTACAACACCGGGCGTTGTTGTCCCACACGAGCTTCACTGCTTACCGGCTTGTATCCTCATCAGGCCGGTGTCGGTGGCATGGTCGGCAAGGGGAAGGCTCCCGGCTATATCGGCCGGTTGAACGATCAATGCGTTACGATCGCCGAAGTGTTGAAGCCGGCCGGCTATGCAACCATGGCGGTTGGTAAATGGCATGTGTCGCATTTCGACTACAAGAAGAACTTCGCCTCGCATCGCGACACATGGCCATTGCAACGTGGATTCGATCGTTTCTACGGAACCGTCTCCGGCGGTGGCAGTTATTACAATCCGTTAGGTCTGTTTCGCGGCAACCAACAAATCACGGTTGATACCGATCCGGAATACCCGGCCCGCGATTTTTATTATACCGATGCGATCAGCGGCCAGGCCTCACGGTTTCTGCGCGATCATGCGAAGAAGCACGATCCGGACTCGGACAGTCCGTTTTTTATGTATGTTGCCTACACCGCTCCCCATTGGCCGCTGCATGCCAGGGAAGAGGATATCGCGAAATACCGGAAACTCTATCAGGACACCGGCTGGGACAAGCTTCGGGAACAGCGGTACCGGCAACTGATCGAGAAGCTCGGGCTGGTGGACCGCGATTGCAAACTCTCGACGCGCGACGCGCGAATCCCCTCCTGGATCGATGTGGAAGACAAAGAGTGGGAAGCCGAACGAATGGCCGTCTATGCGGCCCAGATCGACCGCATGGACCAAGGCATCGGAAAGATAACAGATACCCTGAAGCAAACCGGACAGATGAAAGACACCATCGTCATCTTCCTAGCCGACAACGGAGGATGTGACGAGAAACTCGCGGAATGGACCAGTAAACTCGGGATCGTCAGCGGGCGGAAAGGAGAGACCGTCGAGTTCGGCAATGTCAAGGATCCGAGACCCGGACCGTCGAACACCTTCGCCAGTTACGGACGCCGGTGGGCCAACTTGAGCAACGTGCCGTTTCGTCGTTATAAATCGTGGATTCACGAAGGCGGAATCGCCACCCCGTTGATCGTTTGCTGGCCCAATGGTATTGATAAAAACAAGCAGGGGAAACTTCGCGGTCAGGTCACGCATACCATCGACCTGATGGCCACCTGCGTTGATCTCTCAGGTGGCGATTATCCCAAAAAACGCAAAAACCAAAACGTGACACCCGCTGAAGGGGTGAGCTTTTTGCCTGTGCTGAACGCCAACAAACCGATCGAACGAAAGCAGCTTGCCTGGGAGCATTTTGGCGCCCGGGGAATACGACAGGGCAAGTGGAAACTGGTTTCGATTTCAAAGGGGGAGTGGGAGCTTTACAACATGCAGGCCGATCGCACCGAACTGAACAATTTGGCCGGAAATCATCCTGGCCTCGTCGAGAAGATGAAATCCGATTGGCAAATCTGGGCCGACCGGGTTGGTGTTTTTCCCAAGTAAGATCTTTGCAACCCGTCATCCAATTGTAAGCCAAATGATATCTTTCAATCTCGATTCAAGGGACAGTATAACATGAAAAACATAAACTCGAACCAAATGATCTCGCGGTTTGTTGCCGCCTTACTTATCTCCATCACTTTGGCTTCCGGCGGCGCGCTAGCCATGGGGCCGCCTGACCCGCCGGATCTAACAAAGGATGAAACAAAAGGAATCGAGCTGAAACGGGGCACCTATAACCTTGGTTCTACAGGGCTGCGGGGGTGGGTCTATCATAATCCGGCTAACAACCTGGACATGAGGCAGGGGCGGACCACGATTGCGAGTCGCCAGATCCTGGTGACCCACGTGGGTGCCAAATCCCCGGCGGATGGTAAAATCGAGTTGAACGATGTCATCCTGGGGGTCGGGGGCAAACCCTTCACCGACGATGCCCGCAAGAGCATCGCCCGGGCCATTCAAATGGCCGAGCAGGAAGCCAATGGGGGCATCCTGAAGTTGACCCGCTGGCGGGCGGGCCAAACTGAGGAGGTGGAGCTCAAGTTGCGGGTCATGGGCACCTACAGCGACACGGCCCCCTACGATTGCCCGAAATCGAAGCACATTTTCGAGCAGGCCTGCAAGCACCTCGAACAGGAGCCCTTGCCGGACAACCTCTGGGGCGCGATCAATGGACTCGCCCTGCTCTCCACCGGTAAGGCGGAGTATCTGCCGAAGCTCCAGGCATTTGCCCGGCAGATCGGGCCGAAGACACTGAAACTGGAACTGAAGAAAGGAATGGTGGTCTGGCAGTGGGGCTACAAGAACCTGTTCCTCTGCGAGTATTACCTTCGGACCGGCGACAAGGAAGTGCTGCACGCGATCCGGGAATACACCGTCACCCTGGCCAAGGGGCAAAGCATGTATGGCACCTTCGGGCACGGCATCTCGGAGCTGACACCCGATGGAAGCCTCCACGGTTCGATCGCTCCCTACGGACCGGTGAATGCCGCGGGCCTGGTCGGTAATCTGGCCATCGTGATGGGCAAAAAGTGCGGCGTGCAGGACCCGGAGATCGATCCGGCCATCGAGCGAGCCTCGAAGTTCTTCGGATACTTCGTCGACAAGGGTGCGATTCCCTACGGCGAGCACGCCCCCTGGCCATATCACGGAAGCAATGGCAAGACTGCGCAGGCAGCGATGCTCTTCGCGATGCAGGGAGACCGGATCGAGGAGACGCAGTTCTTCGCGAAAATGGCGACCGCTTCCTACAACAATCGTGAATACGGGCACACCGGCCAGGGGTTTAGCTTCCTTTGGGGCGCATTGGGCGCCAACACCGGCGGGCCTGCGGCGGCCGCGGCGTATTTCAAGGAGACATCATGGCGCTTCGACCTCGCACGGCGCTGCGACGGGTCGTTCACCTACGACGGTGGCGAACAACACGGACCCGGCAAAACCCACGACGATACTTATTACGGCAGAAGCAGCTACAACGGCCTGAGCCCGAACGCCACCTACGTGCTGAGCTATTCGCTGCCCCTGAAGAACCTCTGCATCACCGGCAAGGACGCGAAGCCGGCAAACTGGATCAGCCCGGAGGAGGCATCCATCGCCATCGCATCGGGGCGGTTTGACCTTGACCGAAAGCACATGGATACGCAGGAGCTGGTCGCCGCCTTTGGCGTCTGGTCGCCGATCGTTCGCGGCTGGGCCGCCGAGGAACTGGCCGGTCGTCCCGAAGCGCGCTCGATGATTCAGAAGTTGATCGCTCTGGCGCGGGGCGGTGACGTGCACACCGCACAGGGTGCCTGCGAGACGCTGGGATTCCTGCGCGCCCCGGAATCTCTGCCCGTCATGCTGAGTCTGTTGAAACACGACGACCGCTGGTTGCGCTACAAGGCCGCCGAGGCGTTGGAGAAAATGGGCCAAGGGGCGAAGCCAGCGACCGTCGCCATGCTCCGGGCCGTCACCGAAACCGCCGATCCGCTCGAGCCGATCGTCTGGGACGACCCCGTTCAGTTTAGTCACGGGCAGCTGGCAAAGGCACTCTTCGGCGGATTGCTGAGAACTTCGATCGAAGACATTGACCGGGAAGTCCTCTATCCGGCCATTCGGGCTATCGCCCGGAACCCCGACGGCCGCGCGCGAGGTAACCTCCAGCGGACCTTCGCGGAACTCCTGACGCTCGAGGACGTCGAGGTTCTGGCACCGGTTCTCCTGGACTCCATGACGGTCCCAGCACCGGCGGACACCATGTTTCGCGATGCCATCCGCATGGGCGCATTCAAGGCGCTGACCAAATACCATTACGAGGAAGCAATCGCGGCGGGCGTCATCTACGCCAAGACCCAGGGCGGCCACGGCAGCCAGGACCGAACCGGGCGGATCATGAAGGAACTGGTAGGTTACGGCTCGGCGGCCCGGGTCGCGATCCCGGGCCTGAAAGAGCTGATCGCGCAATTCAACGAGGCGGTCGCGCGGCGCGAATTTCCCGGAGGCAAACTGAACGGTAAGCGGGTAGGCGACGTCGAGGCGGCCATCAAGGCCATCGAAGCCGCAACCACCCAACCCAAGCTCCGGAGAATCGACCGTTAGAATGAACCTCAGCAGAATGAGTTGGTATGAGCAGCGCCTCCAATGCGTGGATCAGGCACTTCGATGATCCACTCCACTGCTCACCAATCCCCTCAAGTTGATCAAGGCCAATCCAATGCCCTGGCAACCGACACCCGCGAGGAGTCTCCGCGCGTCACGAACGAATGGGTTCGAAGCTACGGGCATCCACGGTTTTTCAAGGAAGGTGAGCGGGAGAACCTCTGGTGCAAGCCGGTCTGGAAAGCGAATAATGCAGAGAAGAAGGAA
>JARFRT010000474.1 GCA_029287105.1 Akkermansiaceae bacterium
CCCCCCCCCCACACCCCGCGTTGGTATTCGTCGGCAGCGTCAGATGTGTATAAGAGACAGATCTAGAGGTGGCCCCGGCGCCACCGGGACCTGACTGATGGCAAAACTGATCCACATCGATATGGACTGCTTTTACGCGGCCATTGAGGAGCGGGAGAATCCTTCTCTGCGCGGCAAGCCGGTGGCGGTCGGTGGCGGCAGCAGGCGCGGGGTGATCTGTGCGGCCAACTATGAGGCGCGCAAGTTTGGCGTCCACTCCGCCATGCCCGGATTCAAGGCGCTGCAGGCCTGCCCCCAGCTGGTCATGCTGCCGGTGCGCTTTGACCTTTACCGGTCGGAGTCGGCCCGGATCCGGGCGATTTTCGGTCGGTTCACCGAATTGATCGAACCTCTGTCGCTCGACGAAGCCTATCTTGACGTCAGCCATTGGCAGAGTACGGCCGCGGCGATTGCCAAAGAGATCCGGGCGCAGATCCACGAGGAAACCGGCCTTACGGCATCGGCGGGCATCGCGCCTAACAAGATGCTTGCCAAGATTGCCAGCGACTGGGAAAAGCCGGACGGCCAGTTTGAAATCAAGACCGAGGACATCCCCGGCTTCATGCACGGGTTGCCGGTCAAAAAACTGTGGGGGGTGGGTAAGCGGATGCAGGAAAAGCTCGCCCGGATTGATGTGGTGACCTGTGGGGACTTGCAGAAGCTCGACAAGATCGCACTGTCCCGCCGGTTCGGGAAATGGGGTCTCGAGCTCTACGAGCTGAGCCGTGGCCATGACGACCGCGAGGTCAAACCGCACCGGAGTCGCAAGTCGATCAGCAAGGAGCACACGTTTGTCGAGGATGTTGTCAACATCGAGGCACTGCTGCCTCAGCTCGAACAAATGCAGGAGTCCATCCGGCAGACCTTGGAAGGCAAGTACCGCAACCGTGCAGTCCGCGCGCTTGTGATCAAACTGAAGTTTTCCGACTTCACCCGGACCACCACCGAGCGTGCCCATCCGCAACTCAACGAAGGCATCTTCACCGATCTGTTAAAAGAAGCCTGGTCCCGTGGCCAGGGGAAATCCGTGCGTCTGTTCGGGATCGGAGTCCGGTTGGTTGATGAGAAGGACGATCCGCAGATGGAGATGTTTTAGCCTGGTGAGGTCGGGGCAGGACGGATGCCGAACCGGGGGTCTCGGCCGTCGCTCCGTGGGCCTTGGCGGGCAAGGTGCGGTCGGCCATTACTCCGGCCGGGTCCGGGTCGGATTGGACGCAATTTCCGGTCATTGGGCAGCAATCTTTGCATAGCGCCGTTAGTATCCATGGGGTTGAGTGACCATCATGAAGAATCAGGTTCATCATCATAAAATCAGGTCGGGTCGTGGTGCGCAGGTTACCTTCCCGGCACGGTCGGCGGCGGCGGCATGGGTTCACATTCTGGTTCTGGCGGTCATCGCTTTGCTGGCACCGGCGCCGTCTGTGTCGCTCGCCAAAGAGCCGCCACCTGTGGAATCATTTTCGGCGGTAGCGGAGCGTCTGTCGGATGCGTTCCGGCAAGCGACCGGCATCGTCCAGTCATCGGTCGTAAGCATCACCGCGGAAGCATCGGTACCTGTTTTTAATGGTGGGCAACTGGGTTTGCCGCGTATTCCCGATGAGTTCCGGCGTTTTTTTGGTGATGATTTAGGGCCGTTTTTTGACCCGTCAGCTCCGGGGAAGCGGGGTGTCCGGCGTGGTTTTGGCAGTGGTGTCATTGTGTCATCGGATGGGTATATTCTAACCAACAACCATGTCGTTGCCGGGGCGGAAACCCTGAGTGTCCAACTTCAGAACGAGTCAACTTACAAAGCCAAGGTCGTTGGAACGGATCCCAAAACCGAGCTGGCGGTGATTAAGATCGATGCCGCTGACCTCACCGTTGCGCGCCTGGCCGACTCCGAGAAGGTTCGGATCGGTGACTGGGTGCTGGCGATCGGCGGGCCGTTTGGTCTCAAAAATACGGTCACTGCGGGGATCGTGAGTGCAAAGGGACGGGATACGGTGGGCATCGCGGATTATGAAAACTTCATCCAAACGGACGCGGCAATCAACCCGGGTAATAGTGGCGGGCCGTTGATCAATATGCGGGGTGAGGTGATTGGCATCAATACGGCCATTGCCACCCGCTCCGGTTCCAACGCGGGTGTCGGCTTTTCGATCCCGAGCAACATGGCCGGCGTGATTATGCAGTCGCTCATCAAGAACGGGCATGTTGCTCGGGGTTTTCTTGGCGCCCTTATCCAGAATCTAACACCTGAGTTGGCGTCATCCTTCGGTTTTAAGGGAAAGCACGGCGTATTGATCGGCGACATCAGCGCCGACGGCCCGGCGGACAAAGCGAAACTCAAGGCGGGCGATATCATCACGAAGTTTAACGGGGAATGGGTAAACAGTTCACGACAGCTCCGTAACAGGGTGGCCAGCACGGCGCCGGGCACGAAGATCGAACTCGAGCTCTTTCGCGAAGGGCGCAGTCGGACCGTGCAAGTGGTACTGGGGCGCTTGAACGAGGGGGGTGGAGCGGATCCCGGGAGCGGGGAAAGCATGGAGGCCGAAAAACTGGGGCTTGAGGCGACCGCGTTGACGGCGGAACTGGCCAGCGAGCTCGGTTTGAAAGAGGGCCAGACAGGCGTGGTGATCACCAAGATCACACCCCAGGGGCTGGCCGAGCGCTCCGGATTGGAGGCGGCGGATGTGATTGTCTCCCTCAACGGCAAAGCGGTGTCGGACATAGCGGGATTCAAGAAGGAGCTTGCCAGGAGCAATTTGAAACGCGGGATTCGACTGCAGGTGATCTCGAATGGTCTCAAGCGATACCTGTTTATCATGAGCCGTTAACGGGCATCCGGCGATGGCCGGACCCGGTCCGGTCGCTGCGTAAGACGATGGGGGCGGACAGCGGCTGATTTTCAGTGCCGGATCCCCCCGGCCAGGCAGCGGGCTGGCCGGCAAACCCGAGGTGGCACATGACGGGTCGTGGTGTATTTGCGCACCTATTTCTTTGCCAAACCCTGATTTACGGGGCAAGGTGGCCGGACACTGTCGGAACAATCCGCGAAACACGATATCATGAACCACAAACAAAAACTTCTATGGGGCGCGTTGCTGCTCACTTCCGTGTCGGCCTTGGCTGATGCCGCCGAAAAAACCAAGGTCCTCTACATCACGCATGAACCGGGGAAATACCACAAGTACACCCCGCAGCTCGCCCTTTTCAAGGAGGTGGGTGAAAAGGCGGGCTGGGATGTGACGGTGATGACCGGCGAGCACCACGCGCAGATCAAAAAACTGCGCACCAAGGACTTTGCCAAGGGATACGACGCCGTGGTGTATAACTTTTGTTTCGCCGCATGCCGGGACCTTGAGGCGGCCGATAACCTGATGGACCAGACCCGGGTGAACGGGGTGCCGGCCCTGTTGATCCACTGTGCGATGCACAGCTGGTGGGACACCTACAAAAGGGGGACGGCGGGTGCCATCGGCCCCCATTACCACGGCAAGGCCAAGGCCAAGGAGGATCTGGTCGCGGAATGGAAAAAAACCCACGGCGACAAGGCGTTTCCAGCCTGGGGCGATTTTACCGGGGTGGCAAGCACCGGGCACGGCCCGAAGAAACCGATCAAGATGACGATCATCGCCAAGGATCACCCGATCACCCGGCGCTTTCCGGACGGCTTCACCACCGGCAACACCGAGCTCTATAACAACGCTTATCAGGTCGACAGCGTGGTTCCGCTGATCAAAGGCGTTCAGGGCAAGAAAGAGGCCGTGGTCGTCTGGACCTGCCCACAGGGGAAGTCAGAGGTGATGGGACTCAGCACCGGACATGGCGTTGACGACTGGAAAGCCGCCCCGTTCCAGCACCTGATCATTGACGGTGTTAATTACCTTGCGGCCCCGAAAAAGGCCCCGAAGTAACCCAGGCCGGCACCCTGACCGGGCGACGGAGGGATCCCTCGTCCCGGCCGGATGGAGATGGTGCGGTGACCCTGTTGCCGACCGGACTTAAGCTATAGGGTGCGACTTGTCGGAATAATAATGCATATGTGCGCATGTGCGCATGTATTATCCGGCTAAGCAAACGATCGGCCTTGCCATGCGACGGTGCACGGCTGCCCCTCCGTCGGCAAGGGCGGGACCGATTGGCCGGGCTTGGCAGGATTGAGGCGGCTGAAGTGATGATCGGGACACCGGAGGGTGGGATCATTGGATCAGCTTCATGATCTGCGACGTGGTCAGGGTGGCCATTTCGTTGCCGTGTTTATCCTTGAACCATTGATCCACCTGCTCGCGATGCGAGGGCATGGGTTTGATCAGGATGCCGTTCCTGCTGACCTCGACGATGAGTTCGGTATCGGGACGAAGCCCGAATCGGTCGCGCAGCTCTTTGGGGATTGTTATCTGTCCGGAGTGGTTAATTTTCATGATTCCAACCTAAATTCGGAGTTCGTGATGCTCCATGCATCGGCTGTCTGGTTTTATGCATCATTTGTTCTACCGCCCCCGACCCCCGACCCCCGACTTCCCGACTTCCCGACTTCAAGACTTCAAGACTTCCCGGTTGGCGGGCAGGATGGAATATGGTATTCGGGTTGTCGTTATGCGTGCCAAGGATCAAAAGCGTCTCGTTTGCTATGTTGTTTTGCTTTTGGCGGTGGTGGCGGGCATGGTTTACCTCAGCCGCGTAGCAACGATTCCTGCGGTATCTGACGGCCGATCGTCAGGGGAAGCCGGCGCGGGCGCGACCGTATCGACGGGGCCATTGTCACCTACGCCCTATCCTTATGAAAAGCGTCAGGCGGGCCGTGATGGGATCGGGAAGATTTACATGGGGCGCGAAATTTCAAGGGTGATGGGGCACGCCGGTATTGACTGGTTGGAGCGTGTCGAGCGGGAGGATGAGGAGTCGCCGGGCCGGGCGGTTCAGGGGTTGAAGCTTGCCCCTGATGCGGTGGTTGCGGATGTCGGTTCCGGCTCGGGTTATTATACCTTTCGAATCGCGCCGCTGGTGCCCCGGGGCAAGGTGATCGGTGTCGATGTCCAGCCGGAGATGGTTGAATTTCTGGCAACCAAGGCCCGGAAGCTCGGGGTGAGCAACGTGGAGTCGCACCTTGGCGCCGTCGATTCCATCGGGCTCCCGGCGGCAAGCGTTGACGCGGTGATTCTGGTGGATGCCTACCATGAGTTTTCCCATCCGAATGAGATGATGCAATCGATTGTGCACGCCCTGCGTCCCGGTGGCCGTGTCTATTTACTGGAATACCGCGCGGAAGACCCCGACGTGCCGATCAAGCCATTGCATAAAATGACTCAGGTGCAGGCGATCGCGGAGATGGAAGCGGTCGGTTTGCAGCACCTGCGGACCCATGATTTTTTACCCTGGCAGCATTTGATGGTTTTTGGGAAGTAGGGGGAGTGCTGCGGGTGGTGACGCTATTTTTTGCTTGCTCATTGCGAAATTGGGCTCATACGGGCGTTCGCGATGGATGGTATCCTTCGTGACGCGGGCTTCACACTCGCAAATGAGTTCGGGGAATCTTCGGATTCTCCGGGCTTCGCCGCTACTCCTCACGGGGTAGCGGCAATTTTTTGCGGTGTTTTTGTGATGCCAGCGGGCGGCGCCGGGCATGCGGGCAATGAGGCGGGTGGGTGCTGCCCCATTCGGGGCTTGCAAGATGTCAGTTGCCGAGGTTTAGCTTGGCCCATGTCCGACCTTTCCTGCCCCGTCTGTACCGTTGATGATGTCGTTGATCACAAAAACAAGTATGAGTGTATGACCTGTGGCCACGAGTGGGAGAAAGAGGCCGTGGAGGAGGACACGTGCGTCGAGGATCGAGTGGTCAAGGATGCCTACGGTAATGTGCTGGAGAAGGGGGATATCGTCCAGATGATCAAGGACCTGAAGCTCAAGGGTACGTCCAAGGTGCTCAAGAGCGGGATGAAATCTAAGCCGATCCGGCTGGTCGATGGCGATCATGAGATCGATTGCAAAATGGATGGCTTGTCGATTGCGTTGAAAGCCTGTTTTGTCAAGAAAGTGCCGTCCTAACCCGGCAACCCGCGGGAGCAGGTGAGAGAGCGCAATGCCAGGGGTGCAATGCCGGGCTGGAGTGCTTCCACGTGTGGCAGGCCGGGCGAGTGGATTTGTAAATTCCGGGTTGCTATTGCTGAAAGAAACCTGTCTTGTAGCGGGTAAAGAGCCATACGATGACATTTTCTACCAACCCCACTTCCCGGCGTAGCTTTATCAAAAAGTCAGCCATTTTCGGGGGCCTTTCCATCCTCCCGGCGCACATGGTCCTTGGTCGGAATGCTTCATCCGGCCGGGCGCCCAGTGATCTTATTAGGCTGGCAGCCGTGGGGATTGGGCACAAGGGGCTTGCGAGCATCAAGATGGCTTATGGTTCCGGCCACTGTGATATTGTGGCACTCTGTGATGTCGATTTAAAAGGCGCGCACACCCAGGAGGCACTCGGGCTGTTTGCAGGGACCGGCAATCCATCAGGCAAAGGGGAGGCCAGAGGGGAGGCCAGAGGAAAAGCCAAAATCTTTACCGACTTCCGGAAGATGTTTGACGCCATGGCTGATGACATCGACGCCGTGCTGATCTCCACCCCCGACCACGCCCACTTTGCCTGTACGATGCTCGCCATGTCGCTGGGTAAACACGTTTACACCGAGAAGCCGCTGACACATACCTTCGGCCAGGCCGAGCGGCTGATCCAGATGGCGGCTAACAACCCGAAGCTGGTCACCCAGATGGGTAATCAGGGTTTCTCCGGCGCGAACTACTTCCAGTTCAAAGCCTGGGCTGAAGCGGGGATCGTCAGGGACATCACCCGGATCACCGCCCACATGAACAAAGAGCGCCGCTGGCACGGCTGGGGTGCCACCGTCGCCAAATACCCGCAAGAGCCGATGCCTGATGGACTCGACTGGAACCAGTGGATCGACAGTGCCAGCAACGAGCATCCGTTCAGCAAAAGCCTGCACCCGCAGGAATGGCGTTCGTGGTATGATTACGGCAGCGGGTGTTTTGGCGATTGGGGTCCGCACATTTTTGACAGCTGTCATCATTTCCTTAAGCTTGGACTGCCGGAAAAAGTGACGGCGGTCTTCCGTGACGGCGTCAATGCCCGTGACCTGGTTTACCCGCAGGCCACCACGATCAAATTCGAGTTTCCCGAGAGGGGGCCGGGCTTTCCCGCCTGCACCGTCGACTGGTTCGACGGGGTCGACAATGTGCCCAAGCTCGACGGGAAGTTCACCAGTGACGGCAAGGACAAGCCGCTGAATTCACCCGGCAAGGTTCTTTACGGAAAAGACATCGCCTTCCAGGGGGGCTCGCATGGCTCCCCGCTGCGTATTGTGCCGCGTCAGAAATACATCGATATGCGCGCGACGCTTCCCAAGTTCCCGCAGAAAAACTCGGACCACTATACCAATTTCCTCCTTGCCTGCAAAGGGGAGGAAGAGTCCCGCTCGCCCTTCGGCATCTCGGGCCCGCTCACCCAGGTCTTCAACCTCGGGGTCCTTTGCCAACGCTTCGGCGGTGCGCTTGAATTTGATCGGGAGACAAAGCGGATCACCAATAACCCCGCCGCGAACGCGCTGCTGGATCCGCCCCCCCGTAAAGGCTGGGAGTCATACTACCAGGTGTGAAAGAGGGCGCATACACGCGCGGATTGATCAGTTTGTTTTTCAACGTGCGCTTGTCGGCCCGGTTTCCCCGGGTCTTTATCTCGCCCGCCTCAATTGCTGCTGCAGGTCGATGATGCTTTGCCTGATCTGCATCAGTTTCTGAAGCTGCCCGGGGTTGATTTTCTGCATCATCGGGGTGGTTTCGTTGACAAGGGCGAGGACGCGTTTCAGGTGCGCGATGGTAAAGCCGTTGTCGTCGAATGTATGATCGCTGCGATAACCTGATAGGGCGCCGGACAACTTCGCCCCGATGTTGGCGACGGCAAACCACAGCTCGCTCTCCAGGCTGTCCTGCGCGTGTTTGCGGCTTTTCATTTGGTCGAGGAGCTCCGATGCCATGGTCCGTAGCGGGTGTTCCGGCGGCTCTTCCGTGTCCTCATCTGACAGCGGGTACTCGAGCCAGGACTCCTCGACGGGCTGGACCTGTTCCGGGCCGGCGCCTTGATTTTTCCAACCCATCAGCTCGTCGAGGGTTTCCTCGTCATGGCCAAACTTATCGAGCAATTCCATGTAGCGGTCGGTGACTTTATCCGAGTGCTTCATGAGCTGTTCCCACTCAAACTCGTTGAGTTTTTCCTTACCCTCGGTCATGGTGTCGATTTGTTGACGGGACGCCTCCAGATCGACGAGCTGATCCATGAAGTTGACCAGTGCCTCGCGCGCATGTTGGTGGGTTTCTTTCTCCTCCTGCTCCGTCATGATCCACTCCGGCTCGCTGACCGTCATCTCGAAGTCGGTGGCTTCCAGCACGATCCTGCCACCGTTCAAGGTGAACCACTCAAGATAGAGTGAGTTTTTCCAGACGTGGCGGGGGGATTCTCCCTCATGCCCGGGCTTGAGTGCCTCCTCGATGGGATCCCGGAGCACCTTGACCTTGCGCGCCGCAGTGATGTCACCTGCGATCCCGTGGTCGTTGGCGGCCAATGAAGTGGGGCGGGGCAGGGAGCTGTCGGATTGCGGGTTATGCAGTGTCAGCACGCGTCCCGCGACATCCCGCCAGGTATTTCCCTTCAGCGAGATCTCGGTGACGAATCCGCCCGGGCACTCGAGGCGCACCTGGGTGGTTCCCTTGATTCGGTTGTCGATGACTCCCTTGAGCACACTTGCTGGATCGATTCGCGCTGCCATGGTCGAGATCCTACCAAACCAGCCGCCCAGGCCACAAGGGGAGAGTGATGAAAATCGATCCGGTGCGGAATGGCGGCACGCAGGGGGCGGCGGAGGGCTTAGCGGGCGCGGTACTTCCCAAAAATCTTGTGGGTGCCGGAGCCGATGCGTCTGGGTTGGCCGCCGGGGCCCGCGATCGGAAGGGTGACGACGGCCTCGGTGTTAGGCGGGATGGTGAACTCGGTGTGGAACTGGTTGCCGTCGAGTTTCCACGAGCAGGAAAGTTTGCCGTGGCGGGTTTCGGTGGCCACCGAGCAATGCGTGATGGTGCCGGTCGGGCGCGGCGCGATTTTAATGAGGTCGTATCCGGGCTGCAACAAATCGATGCCGCCCAGCTCGGCGAACATCCATTCGCAGACCGCTCCGAATGCGTAGTGCGAGAACGAGTTCATGGTCGGGTTGTGCACCCCCTTGCCCTTGATGTAACTGTTCCAGCGCTCCCAGATGGAGGT
>JARFRT010000550.1 GCA_029287105.1 Akkermansiaceae bacterium
AGATGCCCATGTCCTCCATGGCTTTTTGCAGGATGATCCGGTTGGCGACAAAGCGGTTGAAGTCTTGTGCCGTCAGATTACTGCCCATGGTGAGGTAGTAGTTCGGGTAGCCGTAGCGCATCAACTGCATGTCTTGCTGCAGCTGCCTGATATCGGGAATCATGAGGAAGTTCACATAGGTGTTCAGGCCGGCATCGGATGCGAGCTGCAGCGTGCTGTCACCCATACGGCGGTATTCCTGTTGATCGAGGGCACGGTCGTAGACCTCGAGTACGGTCGGGCCACTGCCGCCGCCAGCCCCTCGACTGGAAGTACCGTTGTTCATGGTGAATAAGAATCCCGCGCCAAGCAGGACGAAGACGATCGCCATAAGGACCGTGTATTTGCGCATGTTTTCAATCATTGCAGAAAAAATCAGTTATGTTGGTGTCCGGAGATGTGGACAGGCGCGGGAACTTAGTGAGAGAATCCGCATGTAGCAATACTAAAGCCTGAAATTTAACGGCAAATCCGGAGTTTTTCCAAGAGATGGGCAGATTAGTTGTAAATTGAGAGGAGTTGACAGCTCTTGGACCTGTTGGATACCGCAAACAGGAGCCCCAAAAAAGGAGCCAAAAAATGGCCCCGGGGGGGAGACAGGAACCCCCCCCGGGGCCTTTTAGATTTGGCCATCGCCCCTATCGAACTATGAACTCGACAACGATGGCATCCATTGTGTTTTTACACCCTTACATGAAAAACAGTATGAAAAAGTGATCGACTACTTAATCGCCCACTTGTTGACGTAGACCCTCTGCCGTGGAATCCGTTCAAAGTTTTTCTGAAAAAAATTCCTATATCATCGATAATCAAGGATTCCAAAGGAAATGGGGGCGGCGCCGGGGGTCAGCGAGTCGGGGTGGTTTTACCCGGGATCGGGCTGTTGTAATCCAGATAGTCGGAGGGTTTGACCCCTCGGGTATGACCTTTGAATTTAAATGTCGTCGGGTGGTAGGGGCCGACGAAATCGATCTTGGATTGGGCGGTTATTTGTTGTTCGGCACCCATCATCCAGTAGACGCTGTTGACGATCATACGGCGGTAGCCCTCGTTGAGGAAATCCTCTGAAGCCCCGTAGAGGGAGGTGACGGCGCGGTTTTTTTTGCCGTTGGCTGAGGTGTAGATGCGGGTCCAGTGACCTGCCATGGCGGGTTTTTGGGGGTCGGCCTTGCCGTCCTGGTTCATGCTGGCGAGTGGTTGGGCCATGGCGAGGATGTCCCAGTCCTTCTGGGGTTCGGCATTGTAGGCGCCTGCTTGCACCCAGACCTGGTTGACACCTCGGAGGATGGGGTGGTTTGTCCGTTCGGGTATGAGGTCGATCCGGGTCGATTGGGTGTGGTTTTTGCCATAGTGACCGACCCATGACTGGCCGAGGATCTGCTGGCCGAAGCCGCCTTGATAGTCTTCGCCGCCATATCGGAAGTGATGTTTTTTGTAGGAGGTTTTCGAGTTCTTCTCCATTTTGAATGCGTGGGTGGACGTTCTCAGGCCCAGCACGGGACCGCCGCGCTTGAGGTAGTCATCGATGGGTTTCATCTGTGCATCGGGCAGGTCGAGGAAGCGGGCAAAAATGATCAGGCCATCGGCATGCTCCAGCAATTCGGTGCCCGGCATGTGGTTCAGGCCGACCCCGATGGTTCCGTCAGCCTCAAGGCCGAAGAGCACGGAGCAATCGTAGCCGTGATGTCGGGTCAGGATACGGGCGAGTGCGGGCATGGCCTCCTCCGACCGGTATTCGTGGTCGTTAGCGATGATGACGAGGTGCTTGCCCTTGGCGATCGACTTGTCGGCTTTATAGCTAAGCGGGGTGGCCAGACCTGTCAGGGCGAGACTGAGCGAGAGCGCGGCGGTGGTATGAGCGGGTTTGATGGACATATCGGATGGACAGGGTTTAGTCAATGCCCCGACTGCGGTCAACATTTCGTTGAAAACGCTTATTTACGCAGTTGCTACACCGGATGCACCTGCTATGACGCAGTTGCTTTTCAAACAACATTCCCCGATAACAATCCCATCAACCCATCGATCTTATGGCCGCTAAAAAAACAACCAAATCCTCATCCAAGCCGAAGGCATGGGCGAAATCCATGTCCGTTAAACAATTTGAATTCATGCGCGAGATTCTTGCGGCGCCAAGTCCGATTGGGCTTGAGGGGGCGATGAGTTACGGTGTGCTGAAGCCGGCTTTTGAAAAATTCATGCCGAAGAGTTGGGGAGTGCACCAGTTCAAGGGCAATGCCGGGATTGTTGTCGATACCCATCCGGGTGATGACGAGCGTCCCTCGGTGATGATTGTGGGGCACGCGGACAAGATCCGTCTCCAGGTCCGTAGCATCGGCAGTGATGGAAAGATTTGGGTGAACAGTGACTCCTTTCTTCCGACAACTCTGATCGGTCACGAAGTGAAGTTGTTTACCCAGGATTTGAAAAAGCCGGGGAGTTATCGGGTGATCGACGGGGGCACGATTGAAGCGCTGGGTGCGATCCACTTCTCTGATCCCGCAACCCGTGCGGGCGAGAAGGGGATCACCAAGGAGATGCTTTATCTCGAGCTTCAGATGCATGGTGAGAAACGCAAGGAGGCGGTGGAAAAGCTGGGCATCCGTCCGGGTGACCCCATTATTCTCAATCGTCCGATCAAGCACGGTTTCAGCAAAGACACCTTTTATGGTGCCTATCTTGACAACGGGCTGGGATGTTTTGTGGTTGCGGAGATTGCCCGCATGGTTGCCAAGGCATCGCTGAAAAACCTTCGCGTCATGTTTGCCATTGCCACGCATGAAGAGATTGGCCGGTTCGGGGCGACTGCCATGGCGGGCGAGCTCAAGCCGGACATGTTGATTGGCGTGGATGTGAATCACGACTATGAGGCGGCGCCCGGGATCACTGCCCAGCGGATGCACCCGCAGGCAATGGGGGCAGGGTTTACGCTGACCCACGGCTCCATCACCAGCGACTACCTGAATACGCTGATCGAAACTGCCTGCCTGAAAGCGGGGGTGCCGATGCAGCGTGACTTATCGGGTCGGGATACCGGGACCGACGCCATGGCGGCAGCGCTTGCCGGGTTTGACTGTGCCGCGACATCCATTGGTTTTCCAATCCGGAACATGCACACCATTTCCGAAACCGGGCATACCGGCGACGTGTTAGCGGCGATTCACGGGATTGAGACGAGTTTCAGGGCGATGGATAAGATGAACCGCGGTCAGGGGATCAAGCGCGGAGACCTTGAGGGCAATCACGTGCGTCTTGACGGTGCCAAGGCGGTTTAGGCGGAGTCATTTTGCCCGAACGACTTGGCATCGGGGCCACGTCCGGCAAGAAGCATCTTCCCGAAAGGAAAAAGCCGTAGGAGTTGGAGGACTCCTACGGCTTCAATAATGATCAGGTTCCTGTTATTTGGAGGGGATGACGCTGACAACATCAAACCCAGGGACTGATAACTGATAACTGCAACGGGGGCCGCGGGTAGCCGCTTTTCAGCGGGTAACTGCTTTTCCGTTCGTCGGAAAGGGTCGACACAACTCTCGCCTTTCTTCACATGAGTAGACCCCTCACTTTAATAAACGTTCAACATTTCTTAAAAAAAAAGATTTCCTCTGTTTCGCGGCTGCCGCGGTAGGGGAAATCCCTGGTTTGACCGCCCTGTGGGTTAATGAGCATAATAACGCTTGCGCGGTTTAGTGCTTGCGGTGTATTGTCGCCCGATTCAGCCTGAGCCAGGCCGAAAGCTTAAATTTGACCTCCATTACCCCTACCCCTATGCAATTAACCATTCTTTCAAGAGCACCTCAGTGCTATTCGACCCGTCGTCTTGTCGAGGCCGCCAAAAACAAGGGGCACAAAGTGCTCGTTCAAGATCCGTTGCGTTTTGCGATCGACATGGAGGAAGGCGAACCGGATCTCTACTACCGAGGCAAGGCCATCCATGTGCCGGATGCCGTTTTACCACGGATCGGAACGTCAATCACCCGTTATGGAACGACGGTGGTGCGCCAGTTCGAGCAAATGGATGTTTATACGCCCAACACAGCGGGCGGTATCGGAAACTCGCGTGATAAATTAAGAAGTCTCCAGATATTGTCACGTCACGACATTGGTATACCGCGCACGGCCTACGTCAGCCACAAGAGCGATGTGGCGGATGCGATCGAGCGTGTCGGCGGGACACCGGTGATCATCAAATTGATCGAGGGCACCCAGGGCGTCGGTGTCATTTTGGCAGACAAACCCGAAATTGCCAAAGCAATTATCGAGACGTTACACAGCGCCAATCAAAACGTGCTGATCCAGAAATTTGTCGCTGAAAGTAAGGGCAAGGACGTAAGGGCATTTGTTATCAATGACCGCGTTGTCGGCGCGATTCGCCGGACGGCCCAGGGACAGGAATTTCGGAGTAATGTGCACCGTGGGGGCGTGGCAACCGCGATCGATCTGGATCCGGCCTATGCGAAGGCCGCCGTCCGGGCAGCCCAAATCATGGGCTTAAAGGTCTGTGGGGTCGATATGCTGGAGGGTGAAAACGGGCCCCAAATCATGGAGATTAATTCATCGCCTGGCCTTGAAGGCATCGAAGGTGCTACTGGGCTTGATATCGCGGGTGAAGTGATCGATTTCATTTCCGACCAGGCCAATATGCCTGAAATCGACCTGAGGCAACGGCTCACGGTGAGCCGTGGCTATGGGGTGACCGACATTACCATTCACGAAGGCAGTATTTTCGTGGGTCAAACGCTTCAGCATACGGGTCTCAGGGAGCAGGACGTCGTGGTGTTGACACTCAAGCGCGGTGACTCTGTCATTTCCAACCCGAAATCATCCCGTCAGCTTGAAGCAAATGACACGCTGCTTTGCTACGGCAAAGTCGAGAACATGAAATCGATGATCCCGGACAGGCCCAAGCGTCGTCGCAAGCTCAGACCCCTGCCGTCAACCCCAGTCACCGAGGGAACAACTCATGACTAAAACACAAGTTTATGAGCAGCAAGCCGCGTAAGAAGCGATCGATCGAAAGTTGGGTTCGAAAAAAAATCAAGCCGGGAGAGAGGAAGCGCCTCCTGCTGAAAGTGGGCGAAGGTTTTACCGGAGTGGGAGTTCAGCTCCCCCTGATGGTCTGGCGTGGGCTGGAAGATGGCCCAGTGTTAGGAATTACCGCGGCAGTGCACGGGGATGAGATTAACGGCACAGGAGCGATCCGGAAGCTCATCCAGGAGCCGCCCTTTGAGCTGAAGCGAGGGGCACTGATCCTCGTGCCAGTGGTCAACATAATGGGGTTCGAGCGTCATAGTCGCTATACTCCTGACCGCCGGGATTTGAACCGCTCATTTCCCGGCAGCGGTCATGGCAGCCTGACGGCACGACTTGCGCATGTGATTATGGAGGAAGTCGTTGCCCGGTGCGATTTCATCATCGATTTGCACACCGCCGCTGTGCGCCGAACCAACTTTCCCAACGTCCGTGCAGATATGGATGACCCCGACTGCGAACGTTTGGCAGCGGCCTTTGGTGCTGAAGTCATCGTGAACAACACGGGGCCTGACGGCTCATTACGACGGGAGGCGTGCAGGGCCGGATGCCCCACCATTATTCTTGAAGCGGGGGAGGTATTAAAGGTCGAGCCTTCTGTGCAGGACCTGATCCAACGAGGACTCACCCACATCATGGCTGAACTGGATATGATTGACGTGGCAGACGATCTCCGCCCGGAGACGGCTCCCCATCAGATGATCGTGCAAGGTTCCAGCTGGGTAAGGGCAGGGAGTGGAGGGTTTTTGACATTCCACGTCGGTCCGGGAGAAACGGTCCAAAAGGATCAACCACTGGCGACCAATACCGGCTTGCTCGGGAAGGAATACGAAACAATCGTTAGCCCGCATCACGGGATTGTGCTCGGGATGACAACGATGCCCGCGGTTTCACCCGGGGATCCGATTCTTCATATCGCCTTGCCGGATACCCGCAAGCAGTTCCGCTCGCTCGAAAAAAGCGTTGATCGGATTGAAGACAACACCCTTGAGAACCAGGTTCGGGATCATCTTGCCACGAGTATTACCGTAGTAGAGCACAGCCTTGATGAGGATGAGATCGAAATCATCGGGACTGACGACATGTGAAGCAACTCACCGCCCTCCAGGGTGGAGAAGCTGTGGCGCACCCACCGAGAGATGGCTCCCACGTCGAGAGGGGCGATTCCTTGGTTTTAGGCGGGGTTTTGACGAATAAACATGAGGGTAGGGGGCGCTGGGTGAAAAAATCAACGATGTGAGCAGGGAAACACTTGCGTATCGGGTCGGGCTTCGCTTCATTTCCTGCGATGAAAATTCTTGTTGTTGGAAAAGGAGGGCGTGAGCACGCGTTGATCACTGCGTTGAAGGAATCCCCGGTTGATACGGAGGTTTATTGTTTTCCGGGTAGCGATGCGATTGCGCCGCTGGCACGGAGTGTGGATGTCGATGGCTTGCATAGCCTGATCGAATGGATGAGCGCCAACGCGATTGACCTTTGTATTGCCGGTGAGGAGAGCTATCTGGTCAAGGACGAGGGGCTTGCCAATCTTTGTGAAGGTGCGGGCATCCCTTGTTGGGGGCCGCACAAGCAATCGGCCCAACTTGAGGCGAGCAAGGAATTTGCCAAGGAGTTCATGTTGCGTCACGGCATCCCGACTGGCGCCGCGGCGGGTTGTGCGGATATTGATGAAGCCCGCGCGGCGATCAATGGCGTCTACCCGACGGTACTTAAATTCGATGGTCTTGCCGCGGGTAAGGGCGTGGCAGTGTGTGCGGATGAGGCGAGTGCGGAGGAGTTTCTCAATGAGGTGCTGGTCGAGCGGAAGTTTGGCGCTGGTCGGCTGTTGGTCGAGGAATGCCTGGTCGGACCGGAAGTTTCCATTTTCGCGGCGGTCTGTGATGACCAATACCAGATATTCACACCGGCC
Source organism: Akkermansiaceae bacterium (assembly GCA_029287105.1). GTDB lineage: Bacteria > Verrucomicrobiota > Verrucomicrobiia > Verrucomicrobiales > Akkermansiaceae > Oceaniferula. The sequence goes on from JARFRT010000550.1 coordinate 6,977, forward strand.
CGCGATTACAAGCGGATTGGCGATAACGATGAAGGCCCCAACACGGGCGGGATGGGCGCGGTGGCCAGTCGGCAGCTGATTGATGCCGAGACGCTTGCACTGATTGAAAAGACAATTGTGCAGCCGACCGTTGACGGCCTCGTCAAGGATGGCTTGCCTTACCGTGGTTATCTTTACTTCGGATTGATGATGACGGCTGACGGGCCGAAGATCATCGAATACAATTGCCGGTTTGGTGACCCCGAGTGTCAGGCGGTGATGCCCTTGGTTCATGGTGACATGGCCAGTTTCTGTTTGGCGGCGGCGAAGGGTGAGCTGAAGCCGGAGTTGCTCAGCTTTGATGAAGGCTGGAGTGTTTGCCTGATCCTTGCCAGCGCCGGCTACCCTGCCAGTTCGCATAGTGGTGATGTGATTTCCGGATTGGACGAGGTTGACCATGCCCGTGTTTACCACGCTGGCACGAAGTTGAATGCCGACGGCCAGTGGGAAACCAATGGTGGCCGTGTGCTGGCGGTGGTGGCGGGAGGCGACGACCGTCTCAGTGCCGTTGATGCCGCCTATGCGGAGCTGGGAAAAGTCAGCTTTGCCGGTGCCCAGATGCGCACCGACATCGGGCGTATGAACTTTTAGCGGCTGGGTCGGCTCGGCTCGGGATCAGCGGCCGGATGATCGGGTCAGGCTTTTAAATGTTTGATCGCCTTCTGCACGATGGCTTCGATCTCGCTGGATGAGATGGCGGATGCCTGGACGGGAGCTGCGCTGGAGTAGGTCGGTTGCGAGTGGAAGTCCGGGATGTTGCACGGGGTGGCGAGATCGCCGAATCCGCACTCAGCGAGCAGGCAGGATATTTTTGAGCTGATGGCGGCGAGGTCCTTTTCCTCGCTCGGGGCGTTGGGGAAGCGGACGCCGCCGGGTTTGAATCCGCGGGCTTCGTAGCCGAGGCGAAATCCGGTCGGAAAATTGGCGGCGGTGAGCATGGTTTGGAAAAGCTCAAGCAGTTTGTACTGAAATTCCTTCGCCTGTGCCCAGTTGCCGTTGACGCAGTCGTTGTACATTTTCATGATGACCTCCGGGGCGACACCTGCAGTCGAGAGCGTGCCGCCGTCGCCGCCCATCATCATGGCCGGGACAAAGAGCTCCTCCCAGCCGACCAGCACACTGAAGTCGGGGCGTTGGGATTTGATCGAGTTCATGACGTGCAGGAAGCGGCACATGTCGGCGCTGCTGTCCTTGGTGCCGATGATGCGCGGGCAGTCGAGGGCGAGACGGGTCAGCACGGGCAGACTGATCTCGGAGGCAAATGCCGGGATGTTGTAGATGACAATATCGATCGGTGAGCGGTCGGCGAGATCGCGGAAATAGGCTTCGATACTTTCCTGGCTGGGCTTGAAGTAGTAGGGGCCGGTGATGGAGACGGCGCGGCAGCCGAGGTCGGCGCAGTGGTGGCACATTTCCAGGACGAGGTCGGTGTTAGGTTCGGCGGCGCCGGCGAGGATGGGGACGCGGCCGTCCACTTCGTCGGCGACGATACGAATGACCTCCTTACGTTCCTCGAAGCTCAGGCGGATGAACTCGCCCATGCTGCCATTCGGGTAGATGCCGGTGACCCCTTTATCGATGAGCCATGAGACGATGCTGCGCAGTTCACCTTCGTTGAGCGAGCCGTCATCGTGATAGGGCGTAATGTTGGGGACAAAGATGCCCTTGAGTGGAGCGTGCATGATGATTGGCTTGGGATGCGTTGTTTCCTGGGGCGGTTACCAGGCTATCACGTGTGCATTTTTGACAGGATTAACAGGATTTACAAGATTGAAGAAACTCATCTCCTTCGGGTAAGTGAATCTTATTTAAGAAAGAAGACCTCTTTGGTGTCGGCCCAGATGCCTTTGGCTTGGGGGAGCGGGCTTTGGCAGGGGTCGGTTTCCTTCCACCAGCGTATCGTCTCCGGGTCTTGCCCCATTTTTTTCATGTCGCCGTCGAAATCGTTGCCGGTGTATTCGAGGTAGGAAATGAGGTAGGTCTTTCCCTTGATGTCGACCTCGTGGATTGAGTAGTTCTGGATGTGGGATTTCTTGAGCTGCTTGGTAACGGCCGGCCACGGGTTGGCGTGGAGCTTCCGGTAGTAGTCGGCTTTTTCCGCTTTCAGGCCGGTGACCCAGCAGTAGCGCTTGGGCTCCTTGGTGACGCTGGCGCAGCTTGAGAAGACAAGGGCGCAGAGGACGGTGGTCAGGATGTATTTGATCATGGTCGGTCGGGTGGTTAGCGGAAGATGTAGTAGAGGACGACCATGGTCACGAGTAGCAGGCCGGAAAGAAACTTGTAGTTGCCGATGCCATTCCAGCCGGGTTGGCGGATGGGGTCGAGCGGAGAGTCCCAGCAGAGTCGGGCGCTGGACTCGGGCACCGGGTGTTTGGAGATGAGTGTGAGGCCGACCTGGATGACCACGCAGAAGACGAACAGGTAAAAAGCCATCATCATAAAGCCGCCGGTGACGTGGGCGGAGGTATCCAGTGAGTAGGTGATGATGCCGGTGAGGGCGCCGATGATCATGGTCCACTGTGCCGAGAAGGCGTTGGCCCGTTTCCAGAACACGCCGAGCAGGAAGACGCAGGTGACGGGGGCTGCGATGTGGGCAATGATGTTACTCAGCGCGTTGAAAATGCTGGGAGCTTTGATGAGGAGCGGGATTGTTCCGATGGCAAGCACGAGTGCGACGCCTGCGGCAATGCGGCCGACAACGACGAGTTGGTGGTCAGGGGCTTCCGGTTTGAAGCGTTTGAAGAGGTCGTAGGCGGTCAGGGTGGAGATGGAGTTGAGGGCGCCTGAGACGGTGGACATGAGGGCGGCCAGGAGTGCGGCGATGACGATACCCTTGACTCCGACCGGAAGGAGCTGGGTGATCATGGCGGTGTAGATCCCCTTGGAGTCCACGGTGCCATCGGCTCCGGTCAGCGCAGTGAGGTCGAGTTTCCCGGTGGAGGCCAGCGTGTAGGCGAGCAGGCCGGGGAGGACAAATATGAACACCGGGATGATTTTGATCAGGCCTGCAAACAGCGGGCCTACCCGCGCATGGTTTTCATCTTTGGCGCCGAGAACGCGTTGGACGATGGTCTGGTCGGCGCACCAGTACCAAATTCCGAGCACCGGGTAGCCGAGTAGGATGGCGTACCACGGCATCCCGCTTGCGTCGCCATGGGGTCGCAGCATGGAGAGTTTGTCGGTGTCTCCCGTGCTTTCCAGGGATGTCAGCATGGCGTCCCACCCTCCCATTTTATCGTAGGCGATCCAGGTGATGATGGAAGCCCCTGCGATCAGGATGACGGTTTGGATGGCCTCGGTCAGGAC
>JARFRT010000497.1 GCA_029287105.1 Akkermansiaceae bacterium
TAAAAAATTTACTAGTTGAGATGTTCTTTAGTGAACACTGTGACTGTCACGGACCCTTCCAGCAGCAAGGGTTCATACCATGGGCCAGGGGCGGAGCGCACATGTTAAACATCTACCGGGTAATCTCGTTGAGCTTATTAATGTCACTGTTTTTCGCGGCGCCTTTACTCTGTGTTCACCCTGTTTCTATCCAGCAGCAAAAAACACGCGCACTGGCTGCAAAGCGACAGCAGGCCAAAAGGGTGACAGTCGCTTGGCAAAGAACCTCTCACTCCGCACACGTCACGCTTACTGACAGATTGGCGGACTCCCTGCGCCAAGCTGAGTTCGCTGATGCGCAGGATGAAGCATGGAATGAAGATGAACGGCAAGATTGGGATGGTGTTGGTGTAACAGCTGGAACCGGCGGTGTGAGCACAACATCTCGTTCGTCTTATCATTGATCGTCAAGAAACGATCGAAGGAGATGACATGAGTCACCGAGCGACAACCAAGAGCACGAGGGGATATATCATGAGAACAGTCCTGAGAAGAGGCTATCTTTGCAGGAATCTGGGGTTTACCGCCATTGAACTTATTGTCACTGTGGGAGTAATAGCGGCATTAGCCGCTGCTTCCGTTCCCATGTTCCGCAACTTCAGCCCTTCATACAATTCAAAACACGCGGCTCGCAACATTGTCTCGCAAATGCAACTTGCCCGGGTCCACGCCATCAGAAACCGGGTCACTGCGGTGGCGGTTTTTTACCCGAAGACTTTCATGCCAGCTGACCAGGCAAACTCCTTCTTGATCTACGAGGATACCAATAAAGACTGGATCCAAGACCCCGGGGAAACCGTCATTTTTCCGAGAACGAGGATGCCGGCGAGAGTGAGCCTCGTTTCTGCCACTTTTACCTCTAATGGCTCAGGCGAACTCACGGAAACAACCAGCTGCGGTTTCGATAGCCAAGGGGTCGCTGCCAGAAACGGCGCCGTTTATGTAATTGGAGACCTCAAGTTGCAGAATGACAACAATCGGGAGCGAACCATAACGCTTCATGCATCTGGCAAGACCAAAATTTCGCTACCCTAGGGAGATTAGTCATGAGTTCAGAGAAGCAGACGACAACCGATAATCACCAGATGAAGTCCTGGGGCAAACACAGTCAGACTGGTTTCAGCATGGTTGAAGTGATGGTGGCAATCCTCCTTCTTACCGTTGGCCTACTGGCCCTGGCCAAGATGCAGACCCAGGCAGTAGCCAGCAACAGTTATGGTAACAAACTGACTGAAGCCACTTTTTTGGCTCAGGACAAGATGGAGGAGTTGCGGCTCTTGAATGAATGCTACCTGGCGGTGATCGCTAAGCCCGAGCTCAGTTGGACAGCCGAAGACCAGGCGGTTGTCAACAACTACAACAATCAACTGAGCGACAGCGTAGTCAACTGGATCGAAACCGATGGTCCTGACGCTGATACTATCCCAGATCAATTCAGTTGGCAGCTGGCAACACCGGACCACACCAATTTGGACGGTGTCCTGGGTGTTCCCAACCCGATTGCTGTCGACGGCCTCGCAGCCCCAGCCGCTGGCTATACCAGGACCTGGTATGTAGAGGACAACAAGCCGATCACCAAAGCCAAGAACCTCCGAGTGCGAATAACGTGGGGAAACGGCCGTGAGGTAATTCTCGATAGCGTATTGTCGCAATGAGTGAGGTGGATAATGAAAAGCACAAAATTGCATGTATGTCAACAAAGGACCCATTCGGAAGCACCGCGGCCCTGTTTGGGCTGCCACCGGGGATTCACTCTGGTGGAGCTTATCATTGTTATAGGCATGTTCAGTATTGTAATGGCAGCGATCTATTCGGTATTTGTCCGCTCCAACCGGGTCTATATCTCTCAAGAGGAAGTGGTAGCAGCGCAGCAGGAGGCTCGCTCCGCCCTTGAAATTCTCGGTCGAGAAATCAGGATGGCAGGGTTAATCGCAGCCGACAATCAATCCGGCGGCTTTGACATGATTACCGCGGCCGCCTGGGCAGCCAATCCAGATTCAGCCATCGAAATAGCTACAGTGGATGTGGCTAACAGGACCACCACCTTGGCCTTTAAATCGGATCTGGACGACGACGGCAACACCGATGCGGTGCAATACGTTTACTATCACGGTGACCACGCCACAGCCAGCCGCCAGAACACCCTTTACCGCGAAACCTTCACCTGGAGCGGCGGCGCCTGGGCAGATCCGAGCGGAGCGGGTGAACAGCTTTTCCTTGAAAACATTCAGAGCCTGACCCTCACCTATCAAATGGCTGACGGCACCGAGAGCACCGCCCCAGCCAACCTTGAGGATATCCGGGGAGTGATCATTGACCTCGTGGCGCAGACAGCCCATGCAGTTGAGCCCTACGAGGGAGGCAAGTTCCCTCGAACCAGGCAGCTTATTTCCAATATCCAGATTCGCAACTTGGGCCTTTCTTAGGAGTGCAGGAGGAAACAGTGGAACATAAACGGATTATCGCAAAGATCAAAAATCTTGGCCTCAAGCGGTGTCTAAGCCACCTGGTCGATAATGATAGGGGGGTGGTGCTTGTTTTCGCCCTGGTGCTCATGC
>JARFRT010000527.1 GCA_029287105.1 Akkermansiaceae bacterium
ACACGATGCTGCGTGAAAAGCTCTACCCGTTGCTCCGCCGCTCGATCAATCTCTACCTCCACATCGTCGAGCAGGACGAGCACGGCAAACTCCACCTGCCACCGACCTATTCGCCGGAGACAGGGGTATGGAAAGACTGCAACTTCGACCTCGCGCTATTCAAGTGGGGTTGTCTCACCCTGCTCAAGGCGAGCCAACGCCTCGGGATCGACGACCCCCTGATCCCGCGATGGAGGGGGGTCGCCAAAAACCTGGTCGACTTCCCCGCCGACGCACACGGGTTCCGGCTCGGCAGCAATCAAAGCTCATCACCCCGCCACCGGCACTTCTCGAACCTCCTCATGATCTATCCGCTGCACCTGGTGAACATCGAGCAGGAAGGTACCAAGGCGGTGCTGCAGGCATCCTACGACCGCGCCCATTCGATCAACGGTCTGCCCGCCATGGTGCAGTCGCACGCCGGCCCGATCGGCGCGGCGCTCGGCCAGGGGGACACGGTGCTCGAGGGCCTGAAGCGCCTGCAGGGCAACCTCTACCCGAACGGCATGTGGTTTGGCAATCCCTGCCTCGAGTCGTCGCTCGGAATGGCGAATATCGTTCAGGACATGCTCATCCAAAGCTGGAGCGACCCGGCAAAGGAAGAGTCCGGCCCGATCCGCATTTTCCCCGCCCTGCCGTCCTCGTGGAAGGATGTCGAGTTTCGCGACCTGCGCGCGGAAGGTGCCTTCCTCGTCTCCGCCCAACGCAGCGCCGGTGAGACTCGGTGGGTGAAAATAAAAAGCCTCGCCGGAGAACCGTGCCGGGTGCGTCCCGGCATGTCCGGCAAGATCGGCATCGAGGGCAATCGCGACCGCAAGCTCAATCAGGTGGCACCCGGCGTCTATCAGATCGACCTGCGGAAGGGCGAGGAGGTGCGCCTGGTTCCGCGTAAGCGTTGAGGGCAGACGCGCCCCCTGCAACAACGCCTCGGCCAAGCCTTCATATGCGGAATCGCTGCGTGCGGTTATTGTCGGAACAATCCGCTTTTCCCCCTTGCCTGATCAGCGCTCACTCGCCAGAGTTCATCTATTCCCCCTGCAGCCCTGTCCCGCCTCTCAACAACACCCCCCCCAAAGCAAATTCCCCGGAATGATTGCCCAATCCACAAATGGGGAAACGGAGTAAGGCCCGGTTCCCGAATTACCATCGCCGGATATGAGTTACATCGTCTTAACCAACAGCGAACGTGAGGAGCTGATTGAATTGTTCTTTCGGCTTCGGTCTCTGGGTGGCAAATACCCGCTTGCCAAAGAGGAGGCGATGACGGCGCTCCGTTGCCTCAAAGCCTTGCACTCGAATGCGATCGAGGACAAGACCGTGGATCGGATCTTTCTCCATATCTTGCTCCACCGAGCCGGGATTGATGACAAGAACGCGATCTCGCAGCACTACGGCAATGCTGCCACCGAACTGCAGGGGCAAGAGGAGTTGCTGCGCTGGCTGGAAGGAGAAGCGAGCGAACGGCGACCCATTTCCATCTTCCTCATCCAGGAGATGCACCGCCGGATATTTGAAAAATCCGTTCCCGATATGGCGGGCAAGTTCAGAGACGACGAAGTCCGTATCAGCGGCATGCGCCACAGGCCGCCACATCATCAGCAAGTCCCCATAGCGCTGCACCAGCATATGGACGGAATCAACCAATCCCTTTTCGGCATCACATCGATCGACAAGGATTCGTTTTTGGATGTCCTGCGCGTGTCCGCGCAAATCCATTTTTTGGTCGCGCAGGTGCACCCGTTTGAAGACGGGAACGGGCGGGTTGCCCGGGCTGTAGGCGACTATGCCATGCTGACGCACGGGTTCTACTACGATGTCATCATGACGGATTACAGGGACATCTATCTCGATGCTCTGGAAGCATCAAGCTGGGCCGACACCAGCCCGCTCCACCACTTCCTTGAATACAGCTATCTTGAGACACTCCGGCGGATCTCCGGGTTTTTCAATTTGGTTCACGACAAGTGAGGGATCCGCAATCAGCATTGGAACCATAGGGGCTCCTTTCAGTGACGTCGCATCCCGCCTCTTTCGCGTTCAAAACACAACATCGGTCGGGCTAGTCGCCCTGAGTCAGCCTGGCTTGATTTCCCCTTGCGTGATCACCGCTTACTCGCCATGTTGCAATGGTGCCCATCCCCTTCGCACCGCCCAACCACACCCCAGCCCAGCCCAGCCCGGTAGCAACCCAGTAGTAACCCAGCAGCCGTTTTCCTGCCATCAATCCGTAAAGCGCGTGGCACGCCTCCAGCATCAGGTGACGCTCGCGTGATTCATGAGACCCGTTTTCAAAATGAAATGAATCACTCCGCTTCCATTCCATCGGCCCCCGTGTCGGCCGCGGCGCATGACTTGTGGAGAGGATTCTGGCGGCTCGCGGATCCGAAGATCTCGCTGGCATCCATGGCCTCGATTTTTCTCGGCACCTGCGTGGCGGCCGCGCATGGACCGTTGCACCTCGGGTGGCTGGTCGTCACCGTGCTGGGCATCTTCGCAATCGAAGTGGCTAAGAATGCATCCGGGGAAATCTTTGATTTTGATTCCGGCACCGACCTCGCCGTGGCATCCCATGACCGGACTCCGTTTTCGGGTGGCAAACGTGTGCTGGTGGACGGACTGCTCACCCGTAGGGAAACAGCGGTGATCTCAATGATCGGTTACCTGGTCGGTATGGGCGCCGGGCTCTGGATTGTCGCGGCGCGCGAACCAAGGATTCTTTGGATCGGCGTCACCGGTGGTATCTGTGCCTACATCTATCATGCGCCGCCCTTGAAGCTCTCCTACCGTGGACTGGGCGAACTCGTCGTCGCAATCTGTTACGGCCCGCTCATCGCGATTGGTGCCTTTCTGGTTCAACGCGGCCACATCACGACCGAGGTTCTACTGGCCTCGATCCCGCTGGGCTTGCTGATCGGAGCATTCCTATGGATCAACGAATTTCCCGACTACGCGGCTGACAAAGCCGCCGGAAAACGCACCCTGGTGGTACGGCTCGGCCGATTTCAGGCCAGCCGGGTTTTCGCCGGCATCATGGCATTCGCGTTCGGCGTGCTGGCCCTGTTAGTCATCGGTCTCAAGCTGCCGCCACTGGCGGCACTGGGACTCGTTGGTCTGCTGCCCGGCGCATGCGCCGTCCGCGCGCTCTGGCGGCATCCGGAACAAACGAGCGATATCGTACCCGCCCAGGCCCAGACCCTGCTGAGTTTCATCCTGGTCGCGCTCGGGACCGGCATCGGCTTCCTTCTCCAGAGCTGACCGGCGAGCTGCAGAAATACACGGGCTCGGATCGGCGCGTGTCAATCCCCGTGCGGGATGTTGTAGAGGTCTCTCAACTTATCCTTGATCTCCTTGCCGATCACCATCAGCGCGGGTAGCAGCACCAGGGTGATCAGGGTGGCAAAGAGGATGCCAAAGGCGAGCGAGGCGGCCATGGGCTTGAGGAACTGGGCCTGCACCTCGGTCTCGAGCAGCAGCGGCGCCAACCCGAGACAGGTGGTCAGGGAGGTGAGCAAAATCGCACGGAATCGGTCGGCTCCCGCCTGCCGGCACGCCTGCATCAGGCTGACGCCCTCGGCACGGAGGTCGTCCACCCGGCAGACCAGCACCAGCGAATCGTTGACCACCACACCCGACAGCGCGAGGATACCAAAGACGGAGAGAATCGAAACCGGGATCCCCATCATGTAGTGGCCTAACAAGGCTCCGATAATACCAAAGGGAATCACCGTCATGATGACCAGCGGCTTGGCGTAGCTTTTCAGTGCGATCGCAATCAGGACGTAGATAAAGACAATCGAAAAGAGGAAGCCGACAATGAGTGACTTCATCGACTTGGCACGCTGTTCGGCCTCGCCGCTCTGGCTGATGGATATCTCGGGATACTTGGCACGCATCTGTGGGAAGAATTCCTCCTGCAGGCGTTGCAGCACTTCGTCCGATGACGTGGTGGTTTTGTCCACCGACGCCTCGACACCAACGACCCGTTTGCTGTCATAGCGCTCGATGGATGCCAGTGATTCGGAGTAACGGGTGTCGGCGACCACGCCAAAGGGGACGATGGTGCCGTCCTGTTTCCTGACACGCATATCACGCAGTGTCTGCAGTGATGCGCGTTGGTCGAGTGGGTAGCGGATCATCACGCGGACCTCATCGCGCCCGCGCTGCACCCGTTGGGCTTCCCGGCCGTAGAAGGCATCGCGCACGTTGCGGGCAAGGTCGCGCTTGGTCAACCCCGCAGCCTGTCCCTCCGGCGTAATCGAATAGAGAATCTCGGGTTTCCCCGAGTCAAAGGTATCGAGTATGTCATAAACCCCCTGGTAGGTCGCGAGCACCTGTTTCATCTCGTCGGCGGCGGCCTTGAGTTCCTCCAGGTTTTCGCTTTCCAGATTGACCACCAAATCACCGCCGGGCGGGCCCGCCCTGGCCGCGACCGAAAGCGCGCGCGCGCCGGCAATCGGACCGATCGCGTCGCGCCAGTCCTTGATAATATCAGCCGTCTTGAGAAACTCGCGGGTGTTTGATCGGGTCAGCTCGGTGACGACCGATACCTCCGTGTTGCTACTCGCTGCTACCTGCATTTCCACAAACGGATTGTGCCCGTAATCCTGCTCATATTCCTCCCCGAGTTGGCGCGCCGCCAGGGCAATCCTCTCGGCATTGGCATGGAGGTACTGCACCGACTGCCCTTGCTCGAGTTGCAGGTTCACCGAGATCTGATCGCGGTAAATGTTAGGAAAAAAGACAAAGCGCAGTTGCCCCGCGGGGAAGAGGCCGATCACGAGGACCAGAATACCGACGAAGCCACCGACCACGGCATAGCGCCAGGTGATAAAGACCCGGATGAGCGGGCGGTAGACGGTATTGACCAACCACTTCAGGCCATTGGCCACGGATTTCTGGAAGCGCGACCAGAGTTTTGTCACCGGGTTGCGTGGCTTTTTATGCACATTGATATGGGCCAGATGCGATGGCAGGATGAGCTTGGATTCCACCAATGAAAAGATCAGGCAAAAGATCACGGTGGTGGCAATCTGGCCGAAGACATTCCCCAATCGGCCGCTCACCTGGGTCAGGGGAAGGAAGGCGGCGATGGTGGTGATAACACCAAAGGTCGCGGGTGTAATCACCTTGCTGACACCGCGCACGGTGGTGATCATCGGACCGTCCCCCTCCTCGGCGTGGTCGTCTTTTTCCTTTTCCGAATAAATTGATTCACCAATGACGATGGCGTCATCGACCACAATACCCAACACCACCAAAAACCCGAATGCCGAAATGACGTTCACGGACATATCCAGCCCCGGGATGGGAAAAAGGGTGATGGCGCCGGCCAGGGAGACCGGGATACCCACCGCCACCCAGAACGCGAGGCGGAGATTGAGGAAAACCATCAGGGAGCCGAGCACGAGCAACACCCCGATCAGACCATTTCTTCCCAGCAGGGACAGGCGGTCGCGGATATTCACCGAACCATCGAGCCAGGTCGCGAGCTCGACGCCCTCGGGCAAGCCGTGGTAGGCCTCGACCACCTTGCGGGCCTCGTTAACGGCATCGATGATGTCGTCGTTCCCTTCGGTGGTGATTTTCAGGCTGGTTGTGGGACTGCCCCGAAAGCGGTTCAGAAACACCTGGTCAACAAACCCGTCACGCACGGTGGCGACGTCCTTGACAAAAATCCGGGTGCCGTCCGGGTTGGTGCGCACCGGGATACGTTCGTAGTCGGATTTCCGGTACGCCTGGTCGCGTGCCCGCAGTGAGATGTCACCTCTTGCGGAGCGGATCACACCGCCACCGAGGTCGAACGAATTCTGGCTGACCGCCGCGACAACCTCATCAAAGGTCAGCTGATAGAACCGAAGTTTTTCCTCGGACGGCTCGATGGACATCTCGTAGTCGCGCCCGCCGAAGGTTTCAATTTTTGAGATCGACGGCTCACGCAGAAGCGCATCGCGGAGTTTTCGCGCCGCCTCCTTGCGCACCGCCTCGGACGCCGTGCCATAGAGCTCCACCCAGAGCACGTTGCCGCTGCGTTTGTTCTCAGTCACCACCGGTTTCTCCGCCTGCTCCGGGAGGGTGGGAATGGCGTCGACCTGGATTTTCACATCATCGAGCAATTTCCCAACAGGATAGCCTTCTTTCGCCTGAATCGTGATGGTGGCAATGTTGTCCTTGCTGACAGACCGGACATGGTCGATGCCTTCGACGGACTCAATCGCCTCCTCCACCCTGATCGCGACCCCGCGCTCCACATCCTCGGGAGTGCCGCCCCGGATGGGAACGCGCACGGTGACCGACTCGGCGGCAAAGGCGGGAAACCCCTCCTTGCGCACGGTCAGCGCCGTGAATATGCCTGCCACCAGCACGCTCAGCATCAGGATGTTCGCCACCACCGGATTGGTGGCAAACCAGGTGATGAAGGGATGTTTCTGCAGAGGTGACATAGGTCAATGGGGGAAAATGGGGGGAATGACAGCGGCCATGATCACTTGGCGAGCGGCTCGACTTTCATGCCGGCCTTGAAGTTGGTCAGCGGCCGGGTAACGATGCGCAGCGGAGGTCGAATGGCGTCAAGGCTGAGGGCGAGGAAAACATTCCCGGCATAGCTGTGCACCCGTTTCGCGGGAAGCCTGAGCAGATGGTTTTCCGCATCCAGTGCCCAGACATAGCTGTCGTTCACCAGTGCCGACTCGGCGAGCTGATACGCCCCGCGGATGGCCTTGCCCGGTAGGCTGGCATTGACAAAGGTCCCGATCGCGAGGGGCTGCGTCTCATTGGCATAGGGATCTTCCACCTCGACGATCACGTAGGTCACCTGGCTTTTGGCATCCACCGCAGGATCCATCCTGGCGAGTTCCCCCTGCCAGGTCACCCCGGGTCTGGCGGAACTGGTCAGCGTGACCCCCTCCTCCTCCTCGGACTTCACATCAGCAACTAATCCGGGCAACTCGATACGCGCCGCCTGGTCGGCTGTCAAAGGCAACCGGATTTCCACCAGCGTGGTCGCCACAAGCATACCGAGCGATTGCTGCGGGCTGGCGAAGTTGCCTAACGAGGCGGTGCGGGTCAATACAACCGCATCGTAGGGCGCCTTGATGACGGCTCGTTTAATGTCGGCTTCGGCTTTCGCCACCGCCGCCTGCGCGGAGGCGATACTCGCCTTGGCCGCCTTGAGCTGAGGTTGGCGTAAAACAAAGTCGGAAGCGGTTGCCAGGGGCCGACCCGATGCAAGCCAGTCCTCGGTCGCTTGCTTCGAGCGGATTTCCTCTTCTTTCAGGGTGCGTTCTGCAGTGGCCAGATTTGACATCTCACGAGCCTTGGCCGCCACGTAATCCGTATCGTCAATCTCGGCCAACACGTCATCTTTTCCAACCATTCTACCGACACGAAATTCAGCTGAAATCTTTTTGATCCGACCACTCACCTGCGGCGTCAGCGTGGTTTCAAAGTGACTCTGCACCGTGCCGTAGCTCAGCACCGGTGGCGAATGGTCCGCGGGTGACACCGTGACAACTTCAGCCTGGGTGACCACCTCGTCCGGCACCCGACTTGGCTTTGCTTTTTTACTCGCCGCCAGCATCTTGAAGCCCAACAAGGCTAGCAGGATCAATAGAAGCGGCAGGATGATTTGTGCGGCAAGTTTCATGGGAGATAATGAGTTATTACTGGAGCAGTCAGTATAAGCTTCGGGAAATTCATAAGCCCTTGCCCAGCGCAAGCGCCAGGGTGACGCGGTTTTTGTATCGGAGCGACTGAATATTGATGAGGGATTCCTCGGTGTTGAACGAACGGCGCTGGGTGTCGAGCAGGGTCAGGATTTCGACCAGACCGGTTTCGTAGTTGCGCCGGATGCGCGACTCCGCACTGCGGGCCGCGGTCAGGGCGTTGCGGGTCGACCGCTCACGCCCGAGCAGATGGCGCTCGGAACCGAGCGCATTTTCCACCTCGCGAAACGCATTGAGCACCGCCGATTGATACGCGGCGAACGCCTGTTTCGCCCGGGCATTCGCGGCACCGAGTTCGGCACGCCGACTGCCACCGTCGAGGATCGGTGCCGCCAGGTTTCCCGCAACCGACCAGACATTGAAATTCGAGTCGGCGAATTTTTTCAAGGTCGCCGACTGGTTACCGGTGCTCGCGGTCAGGGAGAATCGCGGGTAGAGGTCGCGGTGGGCCACGGTGACCCGGGCGTCGGCGGCACGGATGCGTTGATAGGCGGCGTCAATATCCGGGCGCTGCATTAGCAGGGTGGACGGGATGCCGGCACGGACGCCGCGCCGCAGTGATGGCCAGGAAGTGCCCGAGGTGCGTGAGGCGCTGGGATAACTGCCGGTGAGCACCGCCAGTCGGCGTGCCGACTGATCGCGCGAGTCCTTGCGCTGCGACAACTGCGCCCTTGTGTTTTCGACATCCGTGCGGGCGAGGTCAAGATCGCCAAGGTCGCCGGTCCCTGCTTCAAATCGGCGCTTCACCAGCTCGTAGGATTTTTGAAAACTGGCGAGCCTCCGACCGGACAGGGCTAACAATTTCTCGGTAGCGACCAGGTCGAAATACGCCTGCATGGTCTGCGCTGCGATCGACTCGCGGGCGGATGCATCATCGGCGAGCGCCGCGGCACCGGCACTGGCGCTGGCGGCCACGCCGGCACGGATCCGCCCCCACACATCGATTTCCCACTGGGTATCGAGCGCGGCGGCATAGCGGCTGCTGCGGGACGGGACCGGTCCTAACAAAGACTGGGAACGCGACGCACCAGCACTCGCACTCAACGACGGGACCAGCGGCGCGTGGGCTTTGCGGATGTTAAACCCGGCCTCCTCCAGTCGCGCCGCACTGGCGCGAAGGTCGGGGTTATGGCTGAGTGCCCGGTCGACGTAACTGCGGAGCCTGGTGTCGGCAAAGAGGGCGAGCAGCCCCTGGCTCACCTCCGGCACCGGTGGTTGGCTGGCATCGTAGCGTTTCGGGATGGTCAGGTCTGCGTGGCGGTTGTGCGCCAACGCATCCGGCTTGGGCACGCAGCCTGCCGCCAGGCAAAAGACGCCCACCAGCGACATGACGGCCAAACGTCTCGCTGTGGCTGAAGTGGGATGCATACGGGATTTCATGGTCTCATGTTACAAGGTGAGTGGTCAGCGCCCTCAACGAGGTCACGATGACATTGATCTGCAGTTCGATCAGTGCCGCGATGTCAGCATCACCAGGGTCCCCGGCGAAAAGCCCCTGGATCCCTAGAGGACTTTTGTTGATGATGGTGGCCAACCCGAAGAAGTTCAATTTCGCCAGTTGGATCATCGGCGCCGAATCCGTCTCGAGGAATTCCGCGAGTGTGGCTTCGAGGTAATCCAACTCCATCGAACGCACCTCAAAAAGGATGAGCTCAATCGGCGACCCCGGCACATGCAGCGTCTTGCTCATGATCCGGTTGAAATCCCCCGCCGACCCCTGGTCGAAGGAACGACGCAGCACGGCCCGGGAAATGGCCTTGATTTTTTCCTCCGCACCAGCCGTGTCAGCCAGTTCCCCCTTCGCGGGATAGGCCGCGTCGGCAATCGCATACGCCTCACGAAGGGCGTGTACAAACAGGTTATCCTTCGAGCCGAAATGATAGTTCACCGCTGCAATGTTCGCCTTCGCCCCCTTGACGATGTCCGCCACCTTGCCGTGGCGATACCCGTGCTCGGCAAAAACCACAATCGCGCTGCTGATGAGCTTTTCTTTCACATTGCTGGCCATGCGCTGCGAGCCTACGCAGGTTGATCGCAAAATTCAAATTGTTTTTTCAAATAGCCATTTGAAAATACCCGTGATCAAGCTTCCCGATGCCATGAGCCGGCTGTCATGGGCCCGTGTGGGATGTTTTCATTCTCAGGAAAATTCGGTCGGTCCCACTGTAGGTATGGGTGGCAGTGACCGTTTCCAGATCTCCATTGGTGCCAATGACCTGCTCGGCAACAGCCGCCGGAGCCCAGGCATCGGCAGATCCGACATCATTACTTTTCTCAAAGGTAATGGCAACATCCGTCGCCAGAAGATTCCGCGTGTAGGTGATGGACACCTCGTTCCCCTGGGCCTCCACCTGCATGACCGACTGGGTATTTTTGATGAGCGGGTCGGTACCGAGCGCGTATTCCGTTAAATTCTGCAGCCCGTCACCATCGCTGTCGAGGGTATCGGCGCTCACCAAGGGATTGGAAGCATCCGGGCCGAAGTGAGTCAACTGCCACGCCTCATAGGGGCTGAGCGCAAGAGGTGGCAGTTCGACACCATCCACCCATACGGCATCACTCCCACCACTTTTCCTCGCATCTTTGACATACTCCCATTTCAGTATATGCACCCCCGCAGGAATGGTGAAGGAATGGTTTGCCCATGCCACCTCACCAGCCAAGCCTAACTCGCTTGATCCCGGGTCGAGATCCTGCTCGACCCCATCGATGAAAAAGCGCATGAGGTCGATCCCGCCCTGACCATTCTGGCTGGAAACCCTGACATCGAAACTGACGTTACCCTCCTGGAAATCCGCAGAATACTCGATCGCCGCCGTCTCGTTGTCACCGATAGCCACGCTGCGAATGCTGGAGAGGCCTTCGGAAGCATCAGCAGTGGTCACCTCCCAGCCGGCATTCGCTCCGGCAGAGGCCGCCCAGCCAGAGGGCATGACCCCACCCACTGGGAAAACCTCGGCTTTGATCGAAAAATAACCATCACTCAGGTCGTCGACGCCCGGGTCCGCAACGCTACTGACACGGATGCTGTAGTCGTCCCCCACTGGCAGTCCGGTATCAACCAGCCAGTCATAGGAACCATCGTTGGTCTCGTCAGCCGAGAGCACGGTGTGGAGCACCCCCGCTTTGTGCAGCTCGATTTTCACATTGCCGGTAATGTTTCCCAGCCATGTTATTGTTTGGTTCGCCCCCTGATAGATTGACTCACTGCCATTGGGAGAGTTGACAGTCACGCTATTGCCTATGCCAAACTCCACATTCATGGAGGCACCCGGGGTGCTCAAAATGCTGATATTGATCCCGGACGCGCTGCCATCCCACCAGGCGGCATTCGGAGTGGTGCCATCATTAAACCCCTGGGTAGTGCTATCGTAGAGATCAAAAGCGTCACCCCGGTCCCTATCATTTTCCAAGTCAAAAACCCCGTCCGCCTGTTCGAGGGATACCTCATAGTGCAGGCTCGCAGTCATTTGCTCGTTGTTGTTCCCGTTCACAGCCTCGTCAACATGCCAGATGGCGATGCCCTTATCGCGGCACGACTGGGCCCACCTGTCCCCGGCGCCTCGGTTCTCGACGATGAAATACTCCGTCGAGCTACCTGCCTTACGGATGCGATAGGCGTGGTTGTCCGTTGTTGGCAGGTTGGTGTTGACGTAGCTGGCCGGGGTAATATCGACAATATTGGCACCCCAGCCGGAAATGTCCTTGAAGTAGGCATTGAGTGGCGCGGGTGTCTTGCCTCCGTTAAGATGGTTGCCTGAACCCATCAGGCAGTGCTCCCCCACCCCCTCGGATTCGCCGCCGTAATCATAAAGGTCCGGAAACCCCAGCAGCATGTGCCCATTTTCATGCGCGAAGGTTCCGATGGTCGGCGATGCATTCGCGGCATTGGTGATTTGGTACCGGTAGATGTTGATGGGGTTCGCGCCGGTGCCGACGTTGATCGAGGGGCTCATCACCCACGAGTGAGGCCAGAGCCCTTCACTCCACACCCCCGAGTTATTACCCGCAAACAGGACATTGGTGGCGATGACGTTATTGCCACCATCCACCGTGAGACTGGAAAAATCAAAACCGGCACTCTGAAGTTCCGCGATGGCATCGGCAATGACCAGCCGACCGGTGGCCCCCGCATCCCTGAGCAGCGTATTGGTCGGATAATTCGAGAAATTGTAATAATTGCGCGGATGGGGCAAGGTCACAACCTGGGTGACCAACTGCGTGTAGGTCAGCAAGTTCAGCGATTGGTCCCAGAAGTAATCACGCACAGATCCCGTGTTCCCATCGTCGGTGTACCCCGTCTCATTGCAGTAACGCTCGATTTTCGTTCGGGTGGTGGGGAAATTAACAGGATCAACCGTCGTCGTCTCCGGGTCATCCGGAAATTGCGCGATGATCGTGAGCCCGATTTTCGCCCCTACGGTGAGAGCAAGCTCGGGTGCCGACGCCGCCGCCGGTCCGTCCATGGCTTCAGCGCCCGAGGGTGCCGTGTTTCTGTTTGCGGCTTCAGCCTCGACGGCCGGTTGATTGCCGGCGGCTCGACGCTGCCGGGCGGCCCGAACCTTTTTTGCCCATCGGCCCGCCCGATCAGGGGCATAGCGTTGGAGGCGTTCACCCCGTATCTTTTGCACCGCATCGGCCCGCAAGCGGAGGTGCTTGACGATATCGGCAGGGGCATGACCGACGGCTTTCCGCCCGCTAGAAAGCAGCGAGTGCCCGTCGGCGGAAAGCTTGGCGTAATAATAGGCCTGATCGTTGGCTTCGTAGACCACGGTCCGACCGTCCCAAGTTTCCGTCCGGGCGTAGAACTCATCACCAAAAACCTTGAGATGGACGCGCTTGCCATCGGGCTGCACCCAGTCGATGTCAGTCCCCTCGGCCCCATAAGGGGCCCCCACCGCCGTGCCGATCATTCCAAAAACGAGAATCTGCGAGACAATAATGCCTAGTGTCCACGATGATTTTCTCAAATTCAGCACGCCGCATAATACTCCAAATGAAGTCACAATGACAACACTTAAAATAACGCTCAATCCAACGCGACAACGCTGATTTTGTGTTGATTACACAGGGCGCGCACTTCATCGCCGCCGAGCAGCAGGGTTTTTCCGGCCTCGATGGCAATGACGCCAATACCGGATTCTGCGCAATTTTTGATGGTGTCGGGGCCGACGACCGGGACATCGAAACGGAAGTCCTGCTTGGGTTTGGACACCTTGGCCAGGGTGACGTCCTTGCCTTTGCCGAGTTGTCCGCCACGGCGGATGCAGGCATTGGTGCCCTCGAAGGCTTCGACAGCGAGCACGGTGCCATTTCTAACCACCACGGTTTGACCGATGTCGAGCCGACTGGTTTCCTTGGCAATCTTAAATCCATAGCGGGCGTCCTCGATGTCAGCATCCTTGAGAGCGGGGCCACAGACGTGACCTTCGCCAGGCATGATGTCTTCGAGAAAGGTCGTGGCAGGCAACAGGGTGATACCGTCCTTTTCCAACTCATCCGCAATACCGCCAAACAGAGACTCGGCATTCTTTTCCTTGGTCCGGGCCAAAAGCATCACGGTGCGGAGGTCAGGCCGGAGGTCAAACAGGTTTTTCGGCGCGATCTGACCCACCATCACCGCCTCGGTGACGCCCTCATTTTTGAAAAACTTGATCATCTTACCCAACTGGCCGACCCGAAACCAGTCGACGCCATCCACCTCACCCGCAAGCTCCTCGCGGGTCTCGTTTTTAAAGGCCGCCATCACCAGGCGCACACCCCCCCCCTTGGCTCTCGCCGCATCGATAAACGTCTGCGGATAGATGCCGGAGCCTGAGATGATACCGATGGTGCGAGGCATAAGTTTCAGAGTTCAGAGTTCAGCAGGTTGGCAATCATTCATCCGTTCACTTATCCAATCCTTCATTCAAGAGGTATTTGGCGGCTTGTTCGACGTCCTTGTCACCACGGCCTGAGAGGTTGACGATGATGATGGTATCCTTGGACATGTCGGGAGCGATCTTGGAGACGTGGGCCATGGCGTGGGAGGACTCGAGCGCGGGCAGGATCCCTTCGGTCTCAGCAAGCTCCTTGAACGCGGCGAGCGCCTCGTTGTCCGTGGCGTAGGTGTATTCGGCGCGGCCAATGTCCTTGAGATAGGCATGCTCGGGCCCGACGGCAGCATAGTCGAGACCGGCACTCACCGAGTGGGTCAGCTCGATCTGGCCGTCGTCGTTGGCCAGCAACCAGGTTTTCGCCCCCTGGAGGACACCGAGTTTCCCCCCCTGGAACCGGGCCGCATGACGTTCGGGGATAATGCCGTCGCCTCCGGCCTCGACGCCGATCATCCTGATGCCGGGGTCGTTGAGAAACGGGTGGAAAAGCCCGATCGCATTCGAGCCGCCACCAACACAGGCGACCAGCATATCCGGAAGCCGGCCTTCCTGTTCGAGAATCTGTTCGCGGGCTTCCACGCCGATGACCCGGTGAAAATCGCGGACCATCATCGGGAACGGATGCGAGCCGAGCGCGGAGCCGAGAATGTAGTGGGTGTGCTCGACCGAGGAAACCCAGTCGCGCAGCGCTTCGTTGACCGCTTCCTTGAGGGTCGCCTGGCCGGCGGTGACCGGAACAACCGTCGCGCCCAACAGTTGCATGCGGGCGACATTGAGCGCCTGGCGTTCCATATCGACCGCACCCATGTAGACAATGCACTCCATGCCGAAGCGGGCGCAGACGGTGGCGGTGGCGACACCGTGCTGGC
>JARFRT010000580.1 GCA_029287105.1 Akkermansiaceae bacterium
GTGAAACATGACGTGGCAGGTATTATCGTGAGCCTGCAAAGCACAAGGATGGGCTCTGATAGCGTGTTGGTTGAATCCGGGGAGATCCTCAAGAGCAAATCATTGCCGTTGGATCTTCCTGTCGAGATGCTGGTGGCAACAGAGGGCCTTGATACTGAAGCTTATCCATTGGCTGATAATGCGACCTTCAGCGCTTTTCGAGAAGAGTTATGGCATTTGCAGGACTTTCTTGCACCCGATCAGGATGAGCTCGACATGCTTCCCGGTCGTGACGATATGAAGCTTCTGAAAATCAGCAGGCTGGCGAAACTCGCAGCCATCATCCTGTTGACCGGGGTGCTGGCCTATGCAGGCTTGACGATTACCAGCAAAACGAGAAGTGAGGCTTGGAATTTCAAAGCGCAAAAAAACCAGGCGTCCGCGATTACGCTACGCACCGAATTAAAACGCTATGAGCATTGGAATAATCTTTTGCAGGACCGTTCCAAGGCTTGGGTGAGTATGGAACTCATTGCCCGACTTACCCCGCCAGATGGCTCGGTGATACTCAAAGACGTCAAGCACAATGTCAACCAGAGGCGCGAACAGAAGGGCAATAAAATCGGCTTCGCCAAGGAGTGGTCAGTCAGCGGGTTCAGCAATGAAAAGGGACTTGAACACCTCGAAAGTCTGAGCACGCGCGATGGTGTTAAGAGCTTGTTCCGGGATGTGGCCATGGCCACCGGAAATGCTGCTTATATACCCGATGTCAACCAGCGTGATGTCACTGTGAGTCTGAGGCAGCGCCCCAACCCCAATTACAATACAGTTACCCCCAAAAATCCGGGCGACATGTATCGGCGGGCATTTACCATGACCATTTCACAAAAATTCAGCGGTCAGGACGAGATGGCAATCGCTGGAGCCAACCCATCAAAACTGCAAAGATGAACGAGTATTATAAAAAATCAGTTGCTCTATTCGGCATGGGAATTCCCTTGCTGCTGATGGCTGTCATTGGCGGGGTCGCATTATCGATGTCGTCGTCGGTAGGGGCCGATTATAAAAAGAAGAAGAAGGCCTACGACATGGCTCAGAAGACATTGAGGGAAACCATGCAACTGCAGGGTAAGGTCAACGAAAATGCCGGATTCCTGAAGGCCTGGGACCATCTCATGGCTACGGAAACGCGCGGCAGCTTCCTCGAGCACTGGAAAACAGCAGAGAAAAAATTCAGTGGCAAGGAGCTTACGAAGTCATCTCATAACTGGATCAATTACAGCGAAGGCATAGGCCGTGGCGTTTCGCAACCTGCGAGTCAGGTGAACATGTCCTTCACCGCAACGTTTCGCGCGATGCAACTTTCACTGATGGAAATGGAGTCCAAGCTGCCGAACATGCAGCTGGATTCTATTAAGATGACGGCAGATAACAGTGGTAAGGCAATTAAATTCAACACGACTTTTACCGTATGGACACTCAAATAATAACCACCATCACAGTTCTTATGATGGCCATGCCGGTGAGTTTTGCCGGCAATGCCCCAACACCGGTTTCATCGCAGACCGCTCTCGAGCAGGACGGGTTTATCCCACACAGCGCGAAGAATTTGGACGGTGATGAAAAACTTGCCTGGATTGCGGACATGCGGACCAAGCTGCCGATCACGAGTCGGGAAATAGGACCCTTTGGCATGGCACAGGATCCTGATGCCGCCGTGGTAAAGCCGCAGCAACTCAAGCGGAAGACGGGCGCCTTTTTGAATGCAATCGCAGCGATCAAGGTCAATGCTGTGATGCCTTCGGATAGAAAGTTTGTCATCGGTGCAAGGGAGGTCGAGGTCGGGGATGCCTTCCCTGTTATTTCGGGGCAGCGCCAGTTCAACATCAAGATTATAGCCGTCAAATCCGACTACATTACGTTCAAAAATGTGGACACCGATGAATATGTCAAAAGAAATCTCAACACGCTCCCCCAAGGCATCACAAGAAATACCCGTATTGATTCCGTCCCAGGAGTTGTCGCTGCAAGCAAAAAAGACATCACTCCGCTGAATCTCGATCAAATCGAAGTTCATACCTTACAACAACACTAACACACACCCTATCATAATCATGAAAAAATCAATCATCATACTTTTCAGTGGATTGGTAACCTCAACGCTGGCATTCGGTCAGGGCAATGAGGATACCGTGGTCCGCATAGTTCCTCCTAATATAGGCTCAAGCGCTTTGTCAGCAGTGGATGAGGATGCGCGGGAAGATCAAGGGCCCTCCGGCTCCGTGGAACCGGCGGATGCCGCCGTGCTTGTCGTCGCCAACCCTGATGCTCAACCTGACGCACAGCCTGCACCCGGTGCGCCTGCCGCAACTGATGAGGCAGGGGTCGATGGCGCCGTTGACGCCGCAGCGGGCGCAGCAGGAGCCGACGGTCAACCGATTGAAGCGGAAGACGGCGGCTTTCTCATCAAGGATGCCAACATCAATGACATTTTTCAATTGCTCGCGAAACGTGGTGGGAAACAGTACTTCCACAACAACAAGTTGAATACGGACGATTACAAGGTCACCGGTCACCTGAATGGCGACGGCAGTTCGTTGACACAGATGGAAGAATTGGCCTTTCAGTATGGCCTGCGCATGTATGTCAAAGGCAATACCGTTTATGCGATGATGGATGAGCAACTGGAGAAACTTCCCGCCAAGGAGTGGACCTACTCGCTGAAGTACCTTCGCCCGACCGATATTGAACAGATCAAGGCACTGATCCAACCGATGCTCACTGCAAACCGGGGCATCGTAAATTTCGAGCCAAAGACCAATACGATTATCGTTATTGATACAATGCACCATATCGAAATGGTTGAGAAATTGCTGAAAAAAATCGACAAGCCGAAAGGCCAAATCGTGATCGAGGTGAAAATCCTCCGTATCAACAGCACCGTGGGCAAGCACTCCGGCGTAGATTGGGCTTCGTCACTTGGAGCATCAGGGGTATCCATCGATGCTGCTGCGAGTCTGAATGCTCTTTTCGGACTACCCGAACCAGTCACATCGGGATCGGCAACAAGTACGACCGAAGGCCCATCGTTTGAAAATAGCGATATTGTTCTGAGCCCAGTCCAGTTCAGTGGCGTGGTGAGAGCATTGAACGAGGGCAAGTTGGTGACCCAGAAAGCAAATC
>JARFRT010000586.1 GCA_029287105.1 Akkermansiaceae bacterium
CGCCCCACCCACCCAAAACTACTCGACTGGCTCGCTGTGGATTTTGTCGAAAGCGGTTGGGCCTTCCATCACTTGCTCCGCACCATGGTCACCTCATCCACCTACCGGCAAAGCGCGCATATCACACCCGAAAAACTCGAACGCGACCCACTCAACACACTGCTCGCACGGGGCCCGCGCTATCGTCTTGATGCCGAACAAATCCGCGACCTCGCACTGCACGCATCAGGATTGCTGCATCGTCAACTCGGTGGACCGTCCGTGAAGCCCTACCAACCAAGCGGCATCTGGGAGTCGATCGCCATGAAGGAATCGAACACGAAGAACTACAGCCGCGATACAGGTGAAAAACTCTACCGGCGGTCACTCTACACATTCTGGAAACGAACCGCCCCGCATCCATCCATGGAAATCCTGAACGCTCCCGTGCGCGAAGTCTCCTGTGTCCAACGGGAACTGACCAACACACCACTCCAGGCATTTGTCATCATGAACGACCCCCAGTTTGTCGAGAGCTCACGCAAACTGGCAGCTCGAGCACTCAAAGCAGGCGAAACTCCCGAGGCACGGGCGAACTTCATCGCTCGCCAACTCCTCAGCCGCACCCTGAGCCCGGCCGAGTATGGGATCGTCAAAACAACCTACCACCAAGCACTCGAAAAATTCACAGCCACCCCCGCGGAGGCCAACCGGCTCATCACCGTCGGCGAATCAAAACCCGACCCGTCCCTGCCTCCCCATGAACTCGCCGCATGGACACTGCTCGCCAACCAGATTCTCAATATGGATGAAACCCTCAACAAGTAAGACAGCATGAATCCCACCGATATTTTCAAGACTCTCGACCTGCACAACACGTCGTTGACACGCCGGCAGTTCTTCCGCCGCAATGCCATGGGACTGGGTGGCGCGGCACTCGCATCCATGCTGCCCGAGGACCTCATGGGGGCCGTCACCTCGGCAACCGGCACATCACACTTCGCCCCCAAAGCCAAACGTGTCATCTACGTATCCCTGATCGGCGCACCCTCTCAGCTGGAAATGTTTGATTACAAACCCAACCTCCAAAAAGAGTTCAAAAAAGACATCAAGGACTTCCTTGTCAAATCCGGCCAGCGACTAACCGGCATGACCTCGGGACAGGCCCAATTCCCCATCGCCCCGTCCTTCGCCAAATTCAAACAACACGGGCAGGCGGGAACCTGGATTTCAGACATCCTCCCCTGGACCGCAAAAATGGCCGATGACATCTGTGTGATCAAATCCATGCACACCGATGCCATCAACCACGAACCGGCCAACCAGCTCATGTACACCGGAACAATGCAGGCAGGCAAGGCATCCATGGGTTCATGGCTCTCCTACGGTCTCGGTTCCCTGAACAACGACCTGCCCACCTTCTGCGTCCTCCACGCCCAGCACTCCAGCCCCTATTCCAACGTCCAGGCGATTTCCGCACGCCTCTGGGGCGCCGGCTTCCTCGAGGGCAAATACGCCGGCGTCAACCTCCGCTCGCAGGGCGACCCGGTTCTCTATCTCAAGGACGCACCCGGCATCGACCGCAAGCTCAGGCGAAACATGCTCGATGGACTGTCAGCCCTCAATGAGAAAACGCTGGCCGCCGTGGGAGACCCTGAAATCCAGACACGCATCCAACAGTATGAAATGGCATACCGCATGCAAATGTCCGTCCCCGAACTGACCGACATGTCGAAGGAATCAGAGGAAACCTTCGACCTCTACGGGGCCGATTCCAAAAAACCAGGCACCTTCGCCTACTGCGCCCTGATGGCAAGGCGCCTGTCCGAGCGAGGCGTCCGATTCACCCAGATTTTCCACCGCGGGTGGGACCAGCATGGCAACCTCCCCCGTGACATCAGCTCCCAGTGCAAGGACGTCGACCAGGCATGCTACGGCCTCATCCAGGATCTGAAACGACGCGGCATGCTCGATGACACCCTGGTCATCTTTGGCGGCGAATTCGGTCGCACCGTCTATTCCCAAGGAAAACTCACCGAGTCGAATTATGGCCGGGACCACCACCCGCGAGCCTTCTCCATCTGGATGGCCGGAGCAGGTGTCAAAGGCGGCATGTCCTACGGTGAAACAGACGATTACGCCTTCAACATCATCACTCCCGAGCAGAAAGTCCACGTCCGCGATCTCCACGCAACGATCCTCGAACGCTGTGGCATGGACCACCACAAACTTACGTTCAAGTACCAAGGCCTCGATCAAAAACTAACCGGCGTCGAACCCGCCCGCGTTGTCACCGACATCCTCGGCCACTCGCACATGGCCAAGCACTGACATTGAGTCAGCCAGCCATACCGCTTATTTGCCTTTTGTGAGTTGTTTCTTCTCACGCTTGGATACAGCGCAGCCACAGCGGCCATGGCAACAATTCGCCTCACGCGCCTTCAACCACCTGCGCACAAACACCAGCACCGTGACCAAAACGATCCCGGGTGCTGCGTATGTCTGCCAATTCGTCCAATCCATGTCTCAGTATAACTCGTTTAAAAAAATGGCAGTCGGTCAGGTGATCAGACTCCCGACCTGGTAAACGACGAATGCCGCCACCCAGGCCACCGCCGTCATCCCGACAAGCTGGCCAATCGCCCATTTCCATGAGCCGGTCTCACGCCGCACCACCACCGTCGTCGGTAGGCACTGGAGCGCATAGACGAAGAAGACCAACAGACTCATCGTCGTCACGGGCGTGTACACCTTCCGACCATCCGGCCAGGTCGCATTCGCTAGCTTCCCCCTCAATTGCTCCAGAAACTTGTCTTCGTCATCGGCCTCTTCCACCGAGTAGGAAATCGCCAGATTCGCATTGA
Source organism: Akkermansiaceae bacterium (assembly GCA_029287105.1). Taxonomy (GTDB): domain Bacteria; phylum Verrucomicrobiota; class Verrucomicrobiia; order Verrucomicrobiales; family Akkermansiaceae; genus Oceaniferula. The sequence goes on from JARFRT010000586.1 coordinate 2,844, forward strand.
ATACCTCGCGTGCTGCAAAGGCAGCCACCAATGCCGTGCCCGTCCGCCAGTCGTAGCCGAGCGGCTTCACCACCGGTTCAATGGCATGCCCCATGCGCCCCATGTAACTCTGCTCCAGCGCCAAGGCCGGATCATCCGCCGCAGGCGTCCCTTCCTTCGGCTTCGGATACGTCTCCAGTGCCCACAGAAGAATACAGAGACCGAGAATAACCGTGCCCGCCTTGCGCAAAAACGACCAGGCGCGCTCCACCAGATGCCGGACAATAAAGGACAAATCGGGCTTGCTGTAGGACGGCAGCTCCATCAGGAAATGGGACACTTCCTCTTCACCTTTCACCTTGGGCGCAAGCAGCCACGCGGCAAACAAGGCACTCACCGTGCCCAGCAAATAGATCCCCCCGAGCACCAGGGCCTGCACCGCCGCACCATAACTGGCCAGCAACATCCCGATCAACAGGGAATACACAGGCAAGCGCGCCGTGCAACTCATCCACGGGGCAATCAAAATCGTCAGCAGGCGCTGCTTCGCACTGTCCATGCTGCGCGTCGCCATGATCCCGGGGATCGCACAGGCGTAGGAACTCAGCAACGGCAAAAACGCCCTGCCACTCAACCCCACCTTGCTCATGACACCATCCATCAACAACGCGGCACGCGCCATGTAGCCAGTGGTCTCCATCAGCCCGATAAAGAACAACAACAGCAATATCTGAGGCAGAAAAATAACCACACTGCCGACCCCACCAATCACCCCGTCGGTGACCAGGTCCTTGACATCCCCGTCCGGAATCCATGTGGCGACAGCCTGCTTCACCGCGTCAATCCCCGACTCCACCCACCCCATCGGATACTCCGCCAGGCTGAAAATCGACCAGAAAACAACAAACATCAATCCGACAAAAACAAACCAACCCCAGAGCGGATGAAGCAACACCTGATCGATCTTATCACTCGCGGTAAGACCGCCGGTCTGGCCATCGGCACCCTGCCGGCGCGCCGCCACCTTGCAAATCGACTGGACCCATTTGGTCCTGGCTTTGGATATCTCCTCTTCAGGCGCAGAGCCCGCCCTGATACACACCGAGGCACTGTCCATCGCCGCTTGACGGACATCCCGGCCAAGCCCCGGCTGATCTTCCGTGCGGTACTCCGTATCCGCTAACAGGTGAATGGCATGGGCTGATGCATTCGCCACACCTTCCCCCTCCAGCTTGGCCACCAACTCGTCGATGGCCGATTCCGTTTGTTTGCCCGCCTGCCACTTGCGCCGGCTGGGCCGTGGAAACGGATGCCTGATGGCGTGCTTCAAATCCAACACCCCCTTGCCCCGGTTCGCCTGACACGGCACCACGGGCAAACCCAGCTCCTCGGAAAGCAACTCGACATTGATCCGAAGCCCCTGCCTTTCCGCCAAATCCACCTTGTTCAGAGCTACCACCACCGGCAAACCCAAATCAACAACTTGCAAGACCAGGTAAAGATGGCGCTCCAAATTCGACGCGTCCACAACACAGACAACCGCCGACGGCAATTCACTGCCCTCCTGATCCCCTAACAAAACGTCACGGGTGATCCGCTCATCAGGCGCCTTCGGGCTCAGGGAATAACAACCCGGCAGATCTAACAGTTCATACTTGTTCCCGTGAGGTGTGCGCAACACGCCCGAGACACGCGAGACGGTGACGCCCGGGTAATTACCAACTTTCTGGTTCGCCCCTGTAAGCGCGTTGAACAAGGTTGTCTTGCCACTGTTAGGATTGCCGACAAGAGCGATGATTTCCATGGGAACCGTATCGAAGGTTGGGGTTAATCCGTGGTTGGGGTTAAACCATTTCCACCAGAACCTGATCCCCCAGCTTCTTGCTCAACGCCAGGCGGGTTCCGCATACCGAACAAATCATGTTCCGCCCGTCCGAGAGCTTGCAGATTTCCAACTCCTCACAAAATCCAATCTCACGCAAACGCTTGCAGGAACTGCCCGCAAGCTGGCGAATACGCAGCTGACAACCGGCGCTCGCCTTGCTCAAGGTCATGGCGCTGTCTACTTTTAGGTCGCTGGCGATATCGGCAATCATCTCTTCGAAACGCAGTTAAGCTTAATTGAGACTCTGTTGCAATAAGAATCTCGTTACGAAGAGTTTTTATTCTTCGATATCAGGGAAATCACCGCAATTCCGTGCATTACAGCCGTATTTCCCCCGTATTTCCCTTTCCAATTTCCCATTGTTGGCTCAGGTTCCATCCCGGCCATTAACCGTTTTTTACCCATTGAGAGACTCATGATCACCACCCACGCAAAAATCACCCCGGTTCTCGACCCCGGCTTCGTCCCCGCGGTTCTCTGGAACAGGGCCTTCGAAGAAAAAACAGCCTCCGACCCCGGCGCCCACGACCTGCACCTCGCCCTGGCACGGAAGGACGGCACCGTATTCCGCCGCTCCCTGCGCATCCTTTCCCATCAGGGGGAAAACGCGGCGCTCAACATCAAGTATGTCGAGCGTCTGGTCAAATTCATGCTCTGGGGACAGGGCGGCAGTCGCATCTACATCGCCGGCAACGACGCCATCGCCGACGCCATCGCGGCAATCTACTCTGAAAACGGCAGCCGCAGCTTCGATTGGGAAATCGTGGGCAACGGCATGTTTGATGAACACATCACGGTGATCGCCACCACGCCCGATGAGATCCCCGCGCAAAATGATGCCGCCGCCCCGCTCGGCCGCCATTTCGAGGGAAACCGCATCGGCTTCGACCTTGGTGGCTCGGACCGCAAATGCGCCGCCGTCATCAATGGCGAGGTCATTTTCTCCGAGGAAATCCCCTGGGACCCCTACTTCCAAAAAGATCCCAACTACCAATACGAGGGCATCGTGCACTCCCTCAAGCTCGCCGCCAAACACCTGCCCAGCGTCGATGCCATCGGCGGTTCCTCCGCGGGAATCTACATCAACAACGACGTCCGCGTCGCCTCCCTGTTCCGCGGTATCACCGATCAAGAGGTCTTCGCCGAGGTCGTCCGCCCGATGTTCAAGAACATCATGGCCAAGGAGTTCCCCGGCGTCCCCTTTGATGTCATCAACGACGGTGAGGTCACCGCGCTCGCAGGCTCCATCACCATGGGCACCAATGCCGTGCTCGGCATCGCGATGGGCACCTCGGAGGCCGCCGGCTGGGTCGACCCCCAAGGCAACGTCACCACCCAAATCAACGAACTCGCCTTCACCCCGGTCGATTACCGCGAAAACGGGCCGGTCGACGAATGGTCCGGCGACCAAGGCTGCGGGGTCCAGTTTTTCTGTCAGCAGGGCGTCGCCCGCCTCGCGCCGGCCGCCGGTTTCGACTTCGGCGACATGCCCTTCCCCGAGCAACTCGTCGAGGTCCAGAAGGCGATGGCCGGGAACGACCCGCGAGCCGCGAAAATCTACCAAACCATCGGCACCTGCTTCGGCTACGCGATCGCCCACTACGCCGATTTCTATGCCATCGGAACGCTCATCATCATGGGCCGCGCCACCTCCGGCCCTGGCGGCCAGATCATGATCGATGCCGCCCGGGAGGTGCTCAGGGTCGAGTTCCCCGCACTCGCGGAAAAGATCAACATCACCCAGCCCGATGAAAAGATGAAACGTCACGGCCAAGCGGTTGCCGCCGCGTCCCTCCCCGCAACCACCTGACCATGCCGGATTCCATCAAGGCCAAACTCGTTTTTGACGAAAGCTCCCACCTCGGCGCCTTCCGCATCCACATGTGGCACCGCTACCGCATCTGGCTCATGCTCCGGACAGCACTGAGCATTACCCTCATTCTGGCAGGCCTTATTCTACTGATGACCCGGGGGCCCAACCCGATGCCTGTGCTCATGCTGATGGTCGGCACCTTTGCCCTGCTCCGCCCCTTGATCTGGAAAATCATGCACGCACGCAACCTGCGCCAGCTCCCCGGCTACGGCCAGACCGTGGTCTACACCTTTACGCCCGACGGGATTGAAATCAATGGCGAGGACCGGCAAGGCAAAGTCAGGTGGGGCGACCTGTTCGAAACCGTGCCATGCAAGCAGGGCCTCCTCCTCTACCATGCCAAGAAGTCCTACACCTGGATTCCTCACGACGCCTTTGATTCCCCCACGGATTTTCAAGCCGTCACTGCGTGGGCCCGTCGCCTTTAGCCTTCAGCCTGCGTGCGTAGTTGTGCAAGGGTGATTCGATCCACCGGTAAAAAAGAGCCGACGCAAAACCAGCGACCACCGTGGCAAGCAAAACACCGGGAAGTTGATACGGCCAGGTGGGAGGAAGAAACTTGAGGTGACTCATCACCGCACCGCCAAAGGTGATGTGGATCAGGAAAAACGAGTAGGACAGCTTGCCCAAGTACCCGATGCTCAAGGTCTGCGTCCACTTCTGCGTCATCTGTGGCACATAGGCCACGATCAATGCCGTGCCCAGAGCCGTCCACGCGGCGCGAGTGCTTACCGCAGCATAGTGACCATAGAATGCACAAGCTAACAAGACGCCAAAGAGCCAGGCGGGCAGCGATTGATGCCGTTTCAAAAAGACCGCCATCCCCATCGCATACAGCGCGCCATAACTAAGGATGCTTGGCCCCTTGTCGAGACACAGGGGGGCCAACGCCCAGAAGAAAACCACGAGCACCCTGACTGTCGGCCTTGTATGAACCAGCAGCGGATAACACAACAGGATCGCGACAACAAACTGGGCTTCCACCCCCAGTGTCCAAAACACGGGGACATACCACTGTTCTCCGACAAAGTCGGCATACAGGAGGTAATTCGCCAGGGTCCGCGACCAGGTGATGTTTTCGAGATGCTGTCCGTAGCCAAACAAAGGATTGCCCCAGGCGTAAAAAACAATCTCGAGCAAAGCAATGATCGCAAACGCCGGATAAAGACGGAAAAACCGGCTGGCCAGAAACCGCCCCGAGTCGCGATAGCGAAACTTCGACCCCACCAAGACCAAGGGGGTGATATACCCCGAAATACAGAAAAACACATTTACCCCAAGGTATCCATAGGTGAACAGGCGGCTGATGACGCTGCCATCATACCAGTTAAGATGATAAAGGCACACGCCCAGGGCCGCCAAAATCCTGAGCGCATCAAGATTGGAAAATCTTATTTTTTCCCGGGGCATGGGTCTGATCAAATTATCCGGCGAGCGGTGTGGCACCTGAAGCCGCCACTTTTCAGCGATCGCTTACCATTTGCCCCCCGGATGCCCGGTTCCCCCAACGCATCAACCCGTCCGGCCAAGCATTCATGTCCAATGATTCTGTCTCGCTCATACGCCCAGCATGCCATCCAGATCCCATTTGAACAGCCCGATTGCCAAAATGACGCCGAGCCCGGCTCCGCTGACCGGTTACCCGCAATCCCCCCGCAAGAATATGCACGACAATAAGCAAACCTATCCCATCTTTCACCTTGTCAATAAATCCCCACCCGGATCATTCTATCAGCGATCTTCCAATGCGCATCCTCGTTCTTAACAGTGGCTCGTCTTCGCTACGCTTCGCTCTCTATGAAGGCGCTGGCAACTCCCCGCTTGCCTCGGGACTGGCTGAATGCCTGAACAGCGAGGACGCCGGCCTGACACTCAAGCTCCCAAAAAGCGAACTCACTCTGCCCATCCCCGGCTCCGATCACGAACAGGCCCTGAGGTCCGCCGTTATCCTGCTCAAGGAAAACGGTGCCCTCACCTCCGCGCCCGATGCCGTCGGCCACCGCATCGTCCACGGCGGCGAGCACTTTTCCGCTCCCTCCCTCGTCACACCCGGGATGATCAAGCTCGTTGCCTCCTGCAACCACCTCGCCCCCCTCCACAACCCCAGTGGACTACTCGGCATCAAGATAGCACAACAAATCTTCCCCGATACCGCCCAGGTCGCGGTTTTTGACACCTCCTTCCATCAGTCGCTGCCAGAGCGATCCTACCTCTACGCCATCCCCCGCTCCTTTCACGAAGAACACGGCGTGCGCCGCTACGGGTTCCACGGCAGCAGCCACAGCTATGTCGCCCAGACCGCCGCCAGCCAACTCGGCTTCCCCCTGGAACATTCGCGCATCCTCAGCGCCCACCTCGGCAACGGCTGCTCGGCAACCGCCATCCTCAACGGCAAAAGCATCGATACCACCATGGGCATGACCCCCCTCGAAGGACTCGTCATGGGAACACGCAGCGGCGATATCGACCCCGGCGTCATCCTGTTTCTGGGCAAAGAGCTCAACATGCCCATTCAGGAAATATCGGATCTACTCAACCAACAATCCGGCCTGCTCGGGCTCAGCGGTATCTCCAACGACATGCGCGAACTGCGGGAACAGGCTGCTGACGGATCCGATGAAGCGAGGATCGCCATCGAAATCTTCTGCTACCGCGCCGCCAAATCGCTTGCCAGCCTGACCGTCGCTCTCGGTGGCATCGACACCCTCATCTTCACCGGCGGCATCGGCGAAAATGACGCCGTGACCCGGACACAAATCCTCGCCCACCTGTCCTACCTCGGATTAAAAATCGACCCCGACCGCAACTCCGACCATGGTTGGTCATCCAATGGCATCATCACCACCGAGAACAGCAGCGCCCAGGCCGCCGTCATCCCCACCAACGAGGAACTCATGATCGCCCGCCTCACCCAAAGCACCCTGATCACGTCCCATTGACCACCGGTCACCCAAGCAATGCACACTTTCCTCATCGTCCCCACCTCGGATCACGCCGGACTGACCTCGTCATCCATCGGCCTGGTGCGCGCGCTCGACCGCATGGGCATCCGCGTCGGGTTCTTCAAACCCATCAGCCAGTCCTACCACGAAAAAAGCATCGACCTCTCGACCGCCTACATCCGGAACATCAGCTCGCTCACCCCACCCGAACCCATCTCGATCGAGGAAACTGAAACGATCCTCGCGTCCGGCCAAATCGAAAACCTGCTGGAACGTATCGCGGAAAATTACCAGGCTGCGGCCAAGGACACCGACGTGGTCATCGTCGAAGGCCTGCAGGCCTCGTCCAAAAACCAGTTCCTCAACGAACTCAATCCACGCATCGCCAACGCACTCAATGCCGAGGTCATCTTTGTGTCGTCGGCCAAGGGCTCCAGCCCCGAGAAAATCTGCAAAAAAATCAACCGCCGTCTGGAGTCGGCCTGCCAAGCCTTTGGCGGTGTGAAAAGCGAACGCATCCTCGGCGTCCTCATCAACCAGGGCAGCAGCCAATGCACCGCGGATGCGGCTTCGATTCAGCAGGAATGCCCGATCCTCACCAAGGGAAACATCAAGCTGATCGGCTTCATCCCGTTCAAAGCCAGCCTCACCCGCCTGCGCACCAGCGACCTCGTTGCCCCCCTGCAGACAAGCACCCTCAACGAGGGGGAAATCCACACCCGCAGAGTCAGCGAGTTCCACCTGTGCGCGCGTGACATCGTCCACCTCACCCACGTATTCCACGCCGGTTCACTCGTGGTCACCCCGGCAGACCGCTCGGACATCATCATCGGCGCAGCCTACGCCGCCCTCAATGGCATTCCCCTCGCGGGCCTCATCCTCACCGGCGACATGCCCCCCGACCCCCATGTGCTCGCTTACTGCAAGAACGGCATCGAGTCCGGCCTGCCCATCCTCACCGCCAAAACCTCCTCGTTCGAAACCGCCCAGGCACTGTCGTCGCTCAACCCGGAAACACCGCCGGATGATACCGACCGACTCGAGCAACTCGTCGATCACGTCGCCCGCAACATTGATACCCAATGGCTGCGAGAACACTGCACCACACCGAACAAGCCACGGCTCTCCCCACCCGCCTTCCGCCACCAGATCTCAAAAATCGCACGCCATAACCCCCGGCGCATCGTCCTTCCCGAGGGTGAGGAACCCCGCACTCTGGAGGCCGCCACCATCTGCCTCCAACGAGGTATTGCCATCCCCATCCTATTGGGAAACAAAGATGCCATCCAGGCAGCCGCCAAACACAATGGGATTCGCCTGCCCAAAAACATCACCATCATCGACCCCCAGGAATGCCGCGAGCGCTATATCGCGCCGATGATGCTACTCCGTAAACACAAAAACCTCACCGAGGAACAGGCGATCAGCCGGCTTGAAAACAACATCACGCTCGGCACCATGATGCTGGCCATGGAAGAGGTCGACGGCCTCGTCGCGGGGGCCATCCACTCCACCGCCGACACCATCCGCCCCGCACTCCAACTCATCCGTACGGCACCCGACGCCACCGGTGTCTCATCCGTCTTTTTCATGTGCCTCCCCGATCAGGTACTTGTCTATGGCGACTGCGCCATCAACCTCGACCCCGACGCCAGCCAACTGGCCGATATCGCCATCCAGAGCGCTAACACCGCCAGTGCCTTTGGCATCGAACCGCGGGTCGCGATGATCTCCTACTCGACCCATGATTCCGGCTCGGGCGTCAATGTCGATAAAGTCCGCGCGGCCACCAGCCACGTGCGCCAGCTCAGACCCGACCTCCTCGTGGACGGCCCGCTCCAGTATGATGCCGCCAGCAACGCGGAGGTCGCCCGAACCAAAGCTCCCGACAGCAAAATCAAGGGCGACGCCACCGTCTTTATCTTCCCCGATCTCAACACCGGCAACACCACCTACAAAGCCGTGCAACGCGCCGGCCACGTCATCTCGATGGGCCCCGTCCTGCAGGGACTGCGCAAACCCGTCAACGACCTCTCCCGCGGTGCGTCCGTCGAGGACATCGTCTTCACCATCGCCATCACCTGCATCCAGGCCCAGCAACTCGACCAACAGGCATAACCCACTCAGGCCGTGCTCAGGGCACCAACGTGCGCCAACACCGCACTGGCCAAGCCCGCGGGATTATACCCGCCCTCCAACACCGACACCAACCGCCCGCCACACAAGTCGTCCGCCCAGTCGCACGCCAGCTGTGTCAACCCGGCAAAGTCATCATCGGTTAGATTCAACATCCCCACCGGATCATCCACCCGTGCGTCAAAACCCGCGGAAAGAAGGATGAAGTCGGGTCGGAACTCTCTCAACGCCGCACCGATGGTTTCCCTCCACAAGGGCAGGATCACCCCCCCACCGGACCCCTCGGGCACCGGCAGGTTCATCGTGGTATGCGCCCCCATGCCTTCGCCCGTTTCCTCCACAGTCCCTGTGAACGGGTAGATCCCCTCTTCATGGGTCGAGGCAAAAAACACGGTGCCGTCATCGTAAAAAAGATCCTGGGTGCCGTTGCCGTGGTGCACATCCCAATCGAGAATGGCAATGCGCTCCACCCCCTTCCGTCGCTGCAGATGGCGTGCCGCAATCGCGACATTGTTGAACAGACAAAACCCCATGCCCCGCCCGGCGGAGGCGTGGTGCCCGGGCGGGCGCACCGCACAAAAAGCATTTTTGACCACCCCGTCACAAACGGCATCGGCCGCCGCGATCGACGCGCCGACCGCCTCCAAGGCAACATCATAGGAGTCATGGCAAATCGCCGTGTCACCGGTGCGCAACACCTCGGCAAAGTGCTCCACATCCATTTTCACCACATCGTGGTACCACGCATCATGACATAACAGCACATCTCCAATCTGCGCTTTCCTGCCAACCAACCGGTGCAGTGGATGCCTGCGTTGATCCCAGCCATCCAGCGCCGCCATCACCGCCGTATAACGTTCGGCATTCTCCGGATGCATCGGCCCCGTATCGTGTTTGAGAAACACGGCGTCATAAAGTATCCCAGTCTGTTGCGCAGTGGTAGCCATCATGCTTTTGCAGCACTATGAACACACGGCACGACTCCGACAAGTCGTTTATAACAGGAGGATAGCAGGAGGAAATCATTCACCGCCCCCACGCAAGCCCCACCGGATTCAACTGAGATTGCACTTGATATGTAATGATCAACACGAATAATGCCTGCGCTCACATCGAGCCCCATTATGAAATACCTATCTACTTATTGGTCAGGCATCGCCGCGGTGGCATTGCTCAACACCGGCATGGCAAGCGCCGATGACGGCTGGAAAAACCTGTTCAACGGTCGCGACTTCGACGGCTGGACACAAAAAGGCGGCAAAGCCAAGTACACCGTCAAAGACGGCGCCATCGTCGGCCACTCCGTGGCAAAAACACCCAACTCATTCATGTGCACCGAAAAAAATTACGGTGACTTCATCCTTGAATACGAATTCAAGGTCGACCCCCGGCTCAACTCCGGCGTCCAGATCCGTAGCCAGTGCTATGACAAAGCACACGTCTACAACGGCAACGGGAAAAAAATCACGGTCAAACCCGGCCGAGTCCACGGCTACCAGATCGAAATCGACCCCGATGTCAAACGTGGCCGCCTTTGGAGCGCCGGCATCTTCGACGAAGGCCGCCGCGGCTGGCTCTGCCCCGGCAAACTCGCCGGCGACGGTGCCGCCTTCTCCAAACAAGGCGCCGAATGCTTTAAAGCCGACGACTGGAACCACGTCCGCATCGAAGCCATCGGCTCGTCGATCCGCACCTGGCTCAACGGCATCCCGCGTGCATCCATCCAGGATGACATGACCCCGAGCGGCTTCATCGGCCTGCAAGTCCACTCGATCCACAGCAAGGGCATCGAGGGCTCAACCGTCGCCTGGCGCAACCTGCGTATCAAGGAAATCACCCCCGGCACAGGCACCAACAGCCTGAGCGCCGAAGAAATCGCCCAGGGGTGGACCCTGCTCTGGGACGGCAAAACCACCGACGGATGGCGCGGCGCCAAAATCGACACCTTCCCGAAAACCGGTTGGAAAATCGATGACGGCGTGCTCACCGTGCTCGAGAGCGGCGGCGGCGAATCCGTCTCCGGCGGCGACATCGTCACCCGCCAACGCTACGCCCGGTTCGACCTGAAACTCGATTTCAAAATCACCCCGGGCGCCAACTCCGGCGTGAAGTACTTCTGCCAACCAAACCTCGACCCGGTCACCGGCGGCGGGGCCAAGGCGAAATCCGGGTCCGCCATCGGCCTGGAAAGCCAGATCCTCGACGATGCCAAGCACCCGGACGCGAAAAAAGGCCGCAACGGCAACCGCACCATCGCGTCGCTCTATGACCTCATCACCGCAGACGCCTCCAAAAAAGCCAGCCCGGTCGGCGAATGGAACTCGATGCGCGTAGTCACCGACGGCACCCACGTCGAACACTGGCTCAACGGGAAAAAAGTTGTCGAATACGATCGCGGCACCCCGGAATTCCGCGCCATCGTCGCCCAGAGCAAGTACCGCAAAATCCCCGGGTTCGGCGAGTGGGACGACGGTCACATCCTGCTCCAGGACCACGGCAACACGGTGCACTTCCGCAACGTCAAAATGAACGTGCCACCCGCACCCAAATCAGCGGCAAAGCCGAAAAAATAAAGTCACCAAACCACATAAAACGAGGACGGGCATCACGCCCGCCCTCGTTTTTTTTGGGGCTTGATTCATTGGTCAAGCCAACAGAATGAAAACCCTTACACCCCCTATCAGCCCCTGCTGTTAAATTCGGCCACGGCGTCGACCATCGCCACCACGTTTTCGATCGGCGAGAGTGCTTGGACGTTGTGGACTGAGTTGAAAACAAATCCCCCGTTCGGCGAGAAGATCCGGCAGCGTTCGAGGACCTCCGCACGGGTCTCCTCGGGCGTTCCGAAGGGTAGCGTCTGCTGCGTATTGACGCCACCGCCCCAGAAGGTCAGCTTGTCGCCATAGCGGTCCTTGAGCGTCTGCGGGTCCATGCCCGCGGCAGAGCACTGCACCGGGTTGATGATGTCAAAGCCGGAATCGATGAAGTGACTCATAAACGACTCGACCGCGCCGCAGCTGTGCTTGAAGGTTTTCCACGGGGTGTTGGCATGTATCCAGTCGTTCATCTTTTTGTAATACGGCTGCCAGATTTCGTCATAGGTGCCGGCCGAGCAGAAGGTCGAGTCCTGGGTGCCAAAGTCCGTCCCGCACACCACCACCACGTCGATCACATCGCCGGCAATGGCATTCAAGCGCTGCATGTTCTGGATGGCGATCTCCGATTGCCGCTCAAATAACTCCTGCACAAACTCGGGCTCTTCGACAACCGTCATGTACCATTGCGCAATGTCCCTTACCCCTTTGGGGTCCTTGGCAAAGGGCGCCGGCACCAGGGCGATGTCGCCCAGACTGGTGCCGTTCAGGTGGGTAATGACCGCCCGGTCCGTGCCGCGCAGGCGCGCCGCCTCCTGCTCCCAGTAGGCCGCCTCGTCATCGGACATCAGCTTGAATTCCTCCAAGTTGTCCTCAATCTTCAGATTGTCCTCGTCAATCTCCTCCTGCCGGATGATGGAGTCAAAAAAGTACCCCTTCTTCGGCATGTGGGCACTCGGCGCCACACTGCGATCGCCCTCGGGATAGACATAGGTCCCGGTGTCATCCTCCATGGTTTCAAAATGCCCGGATACCAGCACCGTCTGCCCCCACCACGTTTTGTATTCCTTCCAGTTCTCGTTCACAAATCCGAACAAGGTCCTGTTCGGAAAAATGCTGGTAACGTCAATGCCCATGGCGTCCTTGAGATCATCCTCGATCTCGCCCAGCATCTGATAGGGTTCGCAAACTTTGACCGGACGCTTTTCCAGGCCGTAATGATCGCGCAGTTCCTCAACCACCGAACAATGGATACCGGTGATGAAGTTCCCCCCGAAATCAACCGGGACTTTGTCAGGTTGCTGGTGATTAATCGCTGCTAATACTCGTTCTTTACGGGTCATTTTGTTGGTTTGTTGTTAAAAAATTTTCGATCAATGAGGGCTGACAGCAAGGGATTTGATCAACTGACCGAGATCAAGAATATATTCGTC
>JARFRT010000592.1 GCA_029287105.1 Akkermansiaceae bacterium
ATGTGTATAAGAGACAGCGGCTGTCGCGCGCTGCTGGAGCGCTTTTTCGTGGGCGGCAATGTTTTCCATCCCCAGTGCGTTCATGTAATCAATGGCAGTGGCAAGCGCGATGGCACCCTCGATATCCGGGGTGCCGGCCTCAAACTTAAAGGGGAGGTCGTTGTAGGTGGTATGCTCAAAGGTAACCTCCTTGATCATCTCGCCACCGCCTTTCCAGGGCGGAAGCTCGTTGAGGATTTGCTCGCGGCCATAGAGGATTCCGATACCGGTGGGACCGTAGGTTTTATGCCCAGAGAAGACGTAAAAATCGCATCCGAGCGATTGCACGTCGATTTTCATATGCGGTGCCGCCTGTGCTCCATCAATGAGGACGAGCGCGTTTTGTTGTTTGGCGGCGCCAATGATTTCCTCCACAGGGTTGATGGTTCCGAGGGCGTTGGAGACGTGGCTGACGGCGACGACTCTGACGGTGTCATCGAGCAGTTGGTGGTAGCCGTCCATATCCAGCGTGCCGTTATCGAGCACGGGGATCACCTTGAGTGTGGCGCCGGTCCGCTGGCAAAGCATCTGCCAGGGAACGATGTTCGAGTGATGCTCCAGACCGGAGATGATGATACTGTCGCCCGAGTTGACGCTTCCTGAGAGTGTGTTGGCGACCAGGTTGATCGAATCCGTGGTTCCCGAAGTAAAGATGAGCTCGTGGTCGTGCGCGGCATTCAGGTGTGTGGCAATGGTCGTACGGGCGGCTTCGTGGGCGACGGTGGCTTCGCGTGCGAGTTTATGGGCGGCCCGGTGGATGTTGGCATTGATGTGACCGTAGTAATACATGCTGGCCTCCACGACTTGGCGTGGCGTCTGGGAGGTGGCTGCATTGTCCAGATAGACGAGCGGCCTGCCGTTGATTTCCTGATCAAGGATCGGGAAATCCTTGCGGACTTGCTGGGGGTTGATGGGGGGCACGGGGTGGAGTGGTTTGGAATGGACGGAGGTCTTTTTTTATTCAAAAAGGTCGACGTTGAGTTTGTTGACGGTTTCAGGGTCGAGCAGGAAGTAGCTGTTGTCACCATCGTTGTTGGGGTCGGAGGGATCGGTGTCCACCTTGGCAAAGTAGATGAACTTACCCTGGGTGTTGGCAATTTGAAGTGTTTTGACGATGGGTGCCATGTCCTTGCCGTCGTCGCCGACACGTTTGATTGAGACGCGGATGACGGTATCGGGATTTTCAAGTGCCTGCATCGCCTGGGGATGCATCGGGCCGATCCATTTTTTGGTCGTCAGTGATTCGATGTTGCTGAGGAAGGTGTTCGCGCGATTCGGGTTCAGGCTGGATGTGGCGTCCACGCCGTCTTTTGTCGCCTCCCATTTTTCAGCAAAGAAGGCATAGCTGAGGACGACAGGGGGTTGGCCCTTTTTCTCAATGGTGATTTGGTCGATATCGATCTTGGGTAAGTGCCAGACGTGTGACGTCCGCCATTGCCATGGGTTGACTGCGATTTTCCCCAATGTTTCATTGCTGATCTCCCATATGTTGGGGCGGCCCAACACATGGGCATAGATGTGTTCTCCCTTGGGATCCCGGCCGATAGCGATGCGCATTCCCTCGTTGTTGAAACTGAGGAAGCCGATCTGGAGGATCGGGTTGTCGAGTCCGTAAGGTGTGAGGTCGGTGGCGGCATCGGTGACAAATTTCTGCACCTTGTCGCGGGTGACCGCCATCATGAGATCGATCACGGCATCCTGGTTGGCGACTTCCCACCCATTGCGGCGAAGCACGCGCCACGTGGTTTGTTGGGTGCGCTGCAGCATGGTGTCGGATCGGCCGGACGGGCGGATGATAATGGTTTTCAGTTGTGGCCCGTTCAGGTGGGTCATTGTTTTTGAGCGGAGGTCGTTAACGCCTGTCTGAAGCTGGCTGAGGGAAGTCGCCTCTGGTATGCCAGCCGCTGCGGTGAGAGGGAGATGGAACACGGCATCGGGTCGGTCGCTCACCGTGGCGAGGGCGATCGGGTCACCCTCCTTGGCAGGCGGATAGATACGTAAGGTTATATCCTCGTCGGCACCGCCGAAATGGATGGAAATCTCGCGTGCTTGCGCGGTGTCGTCTTCGGCGGTGGGTAGGGTGACGCTGGCGCGATCTTCCACCTTGATGGCTGTTAGTCGCGCGAGATTCTTAAAGAGGTTGGCCTGGGCCAGCGGATCCACGCGAAGCTCCAGGGGTTTGGTGATACGCCAGCCTGATTTGAGGTCCTTGCGAGAGAGCACCACCTCGCCGTCATTGCTTTGAATCCGAACCTTGTCGAGGTATTGGGGGCTGAAGTGAAACGGATGGTGGTCGCGGAAACGGGCGAACTGATCGTTGAACAACGAGTGAATACTATCGGCCGCGGTTTCAGAGCAGATGTAGATGTCGTTTTTTAAATCCTTTTGGGCTTTCCGGATAAAGAGGGTCGGCTGGGTGCTTTTGCCGTCGTCGCTGGGGATGTGCCAGGCGGTGGTGCGCCCGATCCTGTAGTCGCAGATTTCCCGGCCTTTGCCATCGCGCATGGTGACGCGGACGTGGCCTTTTCTGAGTCCGAATTCCTTCAGATCGAGGCCTTTGCGGGGAATCACTTCCTGCACTTCCAAACCGGTGGTGAATTGGATGAGGAATTTGACAAATAGCGGGTCGGCACGGTCCTTCCAAGGGGTCTCGGCTTCCCAGTAATGACCGGACACCTTGAAGCGGGCCACGTCTCCCTCGCTGTTGGTCAGGGTGATGTGTCTGACCTTGTCGATCTCCTTGACCTTGAAGAGTTTCTCCCCAGGCGAGGTGGCGGGTGTGCCGAAGATCGACGTTCGGTACTTACTGCCGGTATGCACCACGGCCAGGCCACCCAGAATCAGGGCGATAATCGAGAGTACGATGGTGAAGCTGTAGCG
>JARFRT010000572.1 GCA_029287105.1 Akkermansiaceae bacterium
TCGATCCGCGCATCCAGATGGCCGGTTGGATCGAGAAGGCCGAATCGAGCGACGGCAAGCTGACATTCAAGATCAAAGACATTGCCGAGCCGGTCGTGGTCCAGCTCAAGGTGTTGGGCACCTATAGCGACACCTGGCCGCTCAACTGCCCGAAGTCCGACAAAATCGTGCGCGACCTGGCCGACTACATCGCCGCCGATCCGAAGCATCACGGTCTGGGCGATCTCGGTATGTTCTTCCTCATCTCCACCGGTGAGGAAAAGGACACCAAGGCGGTCGGGGAGTGGGCGCGCAAGGCAAGCAACCCGTCCCGCTACGCCTGGTTCCTCGGATTCGGTGGCATTCCGCTCTGCGAATACTACCTGCGCACCGGCGACAAGGAGGTGCTGCCCAACATCCAGAAGTGGGTCAATGAGGCGGTGGCCGGCCAATACAACGACGCTTGGGCCGGTCGCGGCGGCGTACCCGGGCTGACATACGGCATGGGTCACCTCAATGCCGCGGGTACCGCGGTGGTGACTTTCCTGATGCTGGCCAAGGAATGCGGTGCCGATGTGCCCGATCATGCGCTGGACGGCGCCCTGCGCCACTTCTACCGCTACGCCGGCAAAGGCGGCAATCCCTACGGCGACGACCGCCCCGAGGTCGGGTTCGTGGACAACGGCAAGAACGGCAACCTGGCATTCGCGATGGCGGCGGCGGCCGCGCTGACCCCCGAAGGCGAAAAGTCGGTTTATGCCAAGGCCCGCGATGTCTCGGCGATGCCCGGATTCTACACCACCAGCTTCATGCTCCACGGGCACACCGGCGGCGGCATCGGCGAGATCTGGCGCAGCGCCTCCATGGGCCTGCTCAAGGAAAAGAAGCCGAGCCAGTATCGCGACTTCATGGACAACCGCCGGTGGCACTACGAACTTTCGCGCCGCCACGACGGCTCTTTCGGCATCCTCGGGGGTGGCGGTTACGACGTCGAGAAGTGGGGTGTCGCCTACGGCCTGTGCTACACCGTGCCGCGCAAGACGATGCGCATCACCGGCGCACCGCCGACAAAGTTCTCCAAGCTCTACAAGCTGCCCGAGCTGCCATGGGGTACTGAGGCGGACAACGAGTTCCTCTCGCTCGAGCCCGTGCCTATGGCGGATGGCACCAAGATTGACCTTTCCAAGGAAACCCTGGCCAGCGGCGCCAGCATCGCGTTCCTGCGTAAGTTCCATGGTCCCAAGGACGTCAGCGACGATTTGATCCGCTACTACATCCACCATCAGGATGCGGTGATCCGGCGGATTGCCGCAGCGAAGGCGATCGGCATCAACCGTGGCTACATCGGCTGGTTGGCACCGGGAGGCAAGGCGCGCCCGGAACTGGTGCTGGAATTCCTCAATTCGGATTCGGCACGGGTCCGCCGCGCGATGTTCGCCGCCATCGATAATGTTGTCAGGCGCGAGAAAAAGGTCGAGCTGGTCACGCCGGAAGTGGTCGAACTCGCCTTTAAGTCGATCAAGGACCCCAAGGAATCCTGGTGGGTCAAGGATGCGGCCCTGCACGTGGTCAGCCATGCTTCCGCCGATCAGGTGGAGCCGCATACCGACCTGCTGCTTTCCTTCCTCAAAATCGACGATTGGTGGATGCAGAACGCGGCGATGAACGCGCTCACCCCGGTCGCGGCCGACCCGCGCTGCTACCGCAGGGTGCTGGCACCCATCGGCGAACTGATCCGCGGCAACCAGCGTGCGGCCCTGACGCTTGGCCTGCTGCCGGGAATCCGCCAACAGATCAAGCAAGCCGGCCCGGAGATCCAGGCCCACGCGGTGGAGGTGATGCAGGAAGTCTACAGCGAATATGCGGGGGTCAACCGGGCTCCCGGTGGGCTGGACATCACCTCGACGGTCGACGGCCACCTCGAGCGGATTGCCGGCACGCTGGCGGAGATGCCGGGCGGCCTGGATGTGCTCTATGAGATTGCCCGCGAGCGCATGCCGAACGAGATCCTGCCTTACAAGGAATTCTTCCTGAGTGCCGACCCCAAGGGGTTCGGACCGAGATTGAAGAAGGCGATCAAGCCCATCATCATGGATGAGCTGATTCCCGAGTATGTCGGTCGCAACCGCCGTCATCTGCAGAAACTGGCCACCCTGGAAAAACAGGACGCCAGCCCCGGCGGCAAAGGGGATCAGATCGATGAGTTGGTCGCACTTTACGACCGTGCCGGATTCAACCAATACAACTGGCATGAATTCCTGAACCTGCGCGAGGCCGACTGGCAGTATCATTCATTTGATCCGGCCGAGAAAATGCCATGGGATTTCGCTGCCCAGCGTTACCGTGACGTCACCCCGCCTGCTGGCATGGAGAACTGGTATGCCCCGGCGTTTGATCCCGGCAAGGCCGCTTGGAAGACGGGCAAGTCGCCGTTCGGCCACTTTGATGGCAAGCTCCCCAAGGGACTTCTCTCGAAGTGTTCCGACTCCTGTGTCGGCCCCACATGTTACGGCTCCCTTGGTGCAAACACCCTCTGGGAGAAGGAGGTCCTGCTCATGCGTGGAACCTTCAAGGTGCCGCCCCTGAAGGCAGGGCATCGCTACCGGGTGGTGGCCAACCACCGCGTCCACGTCGGCAATGGTGGTGGCTACGCCATTTACGTCAATGGCAAGCAACTGGTCGAGCAGCCCAAAACCATCGGCCGTGGCCAGGGAGAGATGACCAATGGTGGCTTCATCACCAAGGAGTTCCTCGGCGATTTCACCGGCGGCGAGGTGACATTGGCGGTCAAGAGCTTCCTACGCTACAACGACAAGCGTGACGCGAAGCCGAGCGAGAAGATCCTACGTGGCCTGATCAGCCTGCACCTCGACGAGCAGAAGTTGCCGCCGATGGGCGACGAGTTCGTCATCA
This sequence comes from Akkermansiaceae bacterium, assembly GCA_029287105.1. Classification (GTDB taxonomy): domain Bacteria; phylum Verrucomicrobiota; class Verrucomicrobiia; order Verrucomicrobiales; family Akkermansiaceae; genus Oceaniferula. The sequence continues at coordinate 2,893 of JARFRT010000572.1, forward strand.
AGTCCGCCAGCGTGGTACCGATGACAAACTCGGAGTGGCAGACCGCCGTGCAGAAGGAAGACGACAGCGGTGAGCTGGATCCCGACTCGTTCCTGTTCCGCTGGGACGGCAAGTGGGTTGCCCGTCCGAAGCTGCTGGGCGATTGGAAATTGCAGGCCGCCATCGCGGATCCCGCGGAGTTCAATCCGGAGAAGGACAAGTCAGCCAAGTCCGACCTACCCGCCAGCCTGACTTTGCTGGACAAGGGCAAGACCAGCGATGCACTGATTCTTTGGACCGGCGACAAGTTGCTCAACCTCCACCGCTACGAAGCGCTTGGAATGAAGCTGGGCGAGGTCAACGGCGACAGCTACCTCTTCGTCCAGGCAGGCAATTTCAGCTCCCGCAAAAAACCGCATTGGGAAAAGGCCTGGCTGGTTTACAAGCGCCAGTGAGCGGGTCCGCTTCTTTCGAAAGGTCCGGCGCCATGGGTGCCGGACCTTTTTTCATGCCTCAGGCCTCCGGTTTGAAGAACAGGATGACACCGCTGATGGTCAGGAACAGCACGCCGATCCCCAGCAGGATGCCAATGTAGGGCGCGATGCACTCCCAGGTGTGGAGACCGACGAAAAACTCCTTCACCTCATTGCTGTAGAGTCCTGAATTGCGGAAAAAGAGCACGAAGCCCGTCAGCGTGAGCAACAGCAGGAAGGGAGACAGGATGATGGCGACGATGCGGTGGAGCTTTCTCAGGTTCATCGGCGCCATGATGTGGCACCCGCAGCCAACCGCAAGAATGGAATGCATGCGGATTTTGCCATTTGTTGAGCACCTGAAAGGATGCGGACGAATTTTGACAGGCAGCTGAGAGAGCAATCTGCATAGGCTGTTTGATCCCACCATTGCCCCAGAATGGCAACCACATTCCCAACCATCATTTTCGATTTGCCCGGATACGATGGGGCCAGCGGCAGGGTGCCCGTCGATCGCGACTGTTAGGATCTTGCTTCTGGGGGAAAGCGTTCGGGGGGGTATAATCAACAATCATGGACTGAACCCTAACTGAAAACTATCCGTCGGCTATCGAAAAATCCGTCACCTACGGCCAGTCTCTTATACACATCTGACGC
>JARFRT010000184.1 GCA_029287105.1 Akkermansiaceae bacterium
GCGGTATTGATCTCCGCCCAGCCACGCCGCACCGGTGGCGGGATTGATGCCTCCGTTGGCCGCCAAATCCAGGATGCCCAACTGACCGGAGGCCCCGCCACTGCCGCCCGGTGCTGGAGCCGTTGCCCAGTCGACGGGAGACGGCGGGGTAATATCCACAAGGGCATCGGTCGTGGCGTTGGCCGGGGCTGACGGGGTGCCGACATTGGGTGTGGCTGCCGCGTCGCGCAGGGTCACCGAGTAGGTGTAGGTGGTGGAGGGATCCAGGCCGGTGTCGCTGTAGTCTGGGCTGGTCTGCCAGTCGCTGCTGGTGGCACCCGGGTTTCCCGAGGTTTCGGTAAAGAGATACTCGACCGGGCCGGTGGCGTCGGTGCCGGCGGTTGCGGTCATACTGATGGCACTGTCACTGTCGGCTGCGGGTGCCGAGGCGAAGGTCGCTGCATTCGGCGTCGGAGGGGTAACGTCGCCACCACCGCCACCGGGTCGGCCGGTGGGGAAATAAAGGGTCAGGAGTGTGTCGATGTATCCCTGGATATCGGCGGCGGAAGCCTCGACATAGATTTCACCATTGGGGCGGTTTTCGATATCGTTGTTCTGTAAAAACCATTCGGTGTTGTCCCACTGGCGGCCGTGCTCGGACTCGGTCCAGTAACCTTCCGGGTTAGGCTGACGCCCCCACCAGTTCTGGGCGAATGTCTGGAAGGCCGCATTGTTGGCGGGAACGATCGACTTGTAATGCACCAGAGCGTCGTAGATTGCCGCGGACTCGGGTAGGTTCGCCGCCGTGATCGCCGTAGCGAGGGTGGACGGGTTTGCGGGAAGAATGCCCCAGAAATGCAATAGCGGCCGGACATCAACGCCTGTGGACTCGGCCAATCGCAGCATCATGCCGTCGTTGCTGAAGTCGCTGGTGGTGCCATTTTCGTGCTCCTCGTTGTAGGAGTACCAGAAGTTCTCCAGTTTGTTCCAGCCGAAGAGGCGTGCGATGTCGACATACTTCGCGTGTCCTTTCATCTGATAGGCCTTCTCGCCGGATGCCATCGCTACGTTGCGTGGGGCGAAGTTGAAGCTCGTCATCCAGGCAATGGCGGTGTTGTCCAGAGTTCGGTGCGGGTTGTTTTGGTAGCCATTGGACTGGGCGAGGGCGGTGTCGATGCTCGCCCCGAATTTGCCGTTGGCCACGGCCACGTGCAGCAGGTTGTTGTTTGACTCCGACTCACCACCGAACCTCGGGTTGCCGTAGGCGTGACCCTCCTCGTGGTAGTACCAATCGGGGGCGTCCCCCGGGTCTCTGAGCAGGAAGTAGTTGAGGTTGCCGCCGTAACTCGTGTCCGGGTTATAGGACATGTTCACCTGGGGGTAACCCGGAGCAAATACCGAGGCGCGCAGCGAGAGATCCACCTGGGGATACACCGCCTCCTTGCCTTTTCCGTCCGGGTAGCCCATCAGGTCGTTGATCGCATCCATCGCCAGATCATGCTCGGCCATCAGGGTGACCGGATCATCCAGGAGATAAATCCAGTCGGTCGGCACGTTCATCATGAACTTCTCCGACTGAAAATCCGCCCATGGCGCGGGGTGGTTGCGCTCGACGGTCTGCCACTCTGATAGTGTGGTCGTATGGAAACTCTTCGCTGAGAAATAGGGTGAGCGGATTGCGTTGCGGATCTGGATCTCGACGACACCGACGGATTCCAGTCGCGGAACCTCAATGTAGATTCCACCACCGAACGGGTTGGCCACCTCGATGACGGTGCTGTTGATCGGATACAGGCGACTGACGCGGTCCATGCGCTTGACGGTGGGTTTGTTGGAAAAATCCCATGAGTGGGCGCCGACCCGCACGTTGTATCCTTTGCCAACAATGGATGCCGGCACGGTGATCTTGGCGGTGGCACCGGGTGCGACGTAGGCACCGGTCGGTTTCCGGGCAGGAGTGCCGCTGTACAGCGTGTCGTCGCCCCAGGTGTCCGGGTAACTGGCATCGATGGAGACCTTGTAGATTGCATCCACATCCGCACCGGCAGGTGGCGCCGCAGCGCCCGGGAAGAAGGCTGACGAGCCAAACTTGTAACCCTCGAACAAGTGGTCGTATTTCAACACGTTGTCCAGGGTGTAGGTGTTGTCCATGATATGTTGCATCACCGAGTAGACCACCCAGTTGATATCCTCATCTGAAGTCGATGATCGGCTGAAAGTTTGGATCGGGCTGCCTTGCACGAAGATGGCGCCGACCTCGGTGTCGTAGGTTTCCACGAGCTCGAAACTTGCCGCGATCACCGAGCTGTGCGTGCCGATGAAGCCGGACTTGGCATCGATCGTTGCCTTGTGCGCCGCGATCTGGGGTCCCGTCAGGGGAGTCGTGCCGTTGATGTGATCCCTGAGGGCGTGGAACACGGAGACCAGGGTCGTCGCATCAGATCCGGCGGCGGGTTCAGGATCGGAGGTCACGTTTACGCCGGTGGAGACAGTGCTCACATTTCCTAACGAATCCCGCATGGTGATGGTGTAAGTGTAGGTGGTGGAAGGTGCCAGGCCGTTGTCGGTGTAGATCGGGCTGAGCTGCCAGCCGCTGTTGGTGCCGCCGGGGTTGCCTGAGGTTTCGGTGAAGAAATATTCCACCGGTCCGGTGGCATCCGTGCCGGTGACCGAGGTCATGCTGGCGGAGCTTCCGCTGGGAGTCGGGGCGACTGAAAAAGTAGGCGGATTGGGTGTCGGCGCATCGGTATCGACCGTGTCGGTGGTCGCACTGGCGGGGCTGGAGGTGGTGCCGACGTTGGGTGTGGCGGCGGAATCGCGCATGGTCACCGTGTAGGTGTATTGGGTTGAGGGGTTCAAGCCGGTGTCAGTGTAAGTCGAGCTGGTTTGCCATCCGCTGCTGGTGCCGCCCGGGTTGCCGGATGTTTCGGTGAAGAGATACTGAACCGGGTCGGTAGCATCGGTCCCGGTGGTGGCGGTCATGGTGATCGACACGCTGTTAACTGCAGTGGGAGCCACGGTAAAAGAGGCGGGATCGAGAGCCGGTGGATCGTTATCAAGGGTGGGGACGTTGCCCTCGATCAAGTTGACCATGGCCCGGCCCAAGGCGTCCCCTACAAGCATGTAGGTTTCGGCATTGTTATTGTAGTGGAAATCTTGGGTTCCTGGTGATTCGTCGAGCTCCCTCCAGTAGTTGCGTGATTCGACGGTAAGTACATTGCCTGCGAACGCGGGATAATTTCCCGTTTCCCCACTGACGGCGAGTTGACCGTTGGCAACACTCAGGCCTGGCTCCGCGAGGCCCCAACCACCAAAACCGATGGTGGCGAGCGTGAAGGGAGCATTGGGCGCGTTAAACTCGGTGCGCATCGCATTGATCATGTTGACCATGTTCTGTTGATAGCGACTGGCGTGTGGTTCACCCTGGTCCTTGTGCCCCTGCCACCAGACAAATCCAGCGATCTCGTATCCCTGCGCCGCGTACTGCGGGAATTTGGTGGCAAAGTTGTCCAGCACATCATGGGCGGCGGCCATGCAATCATCGTATTGAAGTCCGGCATGCCAAGCGATCGGAACCGGTGTCGAGCCCGTTGCCCAGCGGTCGGGAGAATCTCCATAGCCGGCGTAGGTCCAGTCTGTAGTGCCGTCGTTCCAGGTAAACTGTGGAGTCCCAGGAGGACAAAAATCCCAACCTAACGATCTATTTCCCTGCGAGGTCTTAATGATCAACACTGGCTCGTCATGATAGTTACCCATGATATGGCCGAAACCAAGCTCCGGCCCAAGTCGGTCAGCTCCAGAACCACAACCTACCGTCAACCATTTTTTGGCCGTTGCAGTCACCACACCCTCGTACCAAACATCATTTCGTACTGTCCAGTTGCCGGTGCCGTCGATCAGGTTAGGAAACTTGTTGTCCACTTTGGTAATTGTTTCCAATGACCCTGGATTACCATTAAGTGGCTCATTCACATAACCAATGCCTACCATGTTCGACTGACCGGACATGATGTAAACTTTAACAGGGCTGTTAGCGTTACCGGTTGATCCGTCGGGATCAGAGAGAGGGTAGGAGAAGCCTGGATCATCACCTGCGTCGGTGGGGTCGGTGAAGGTGGCCATGACCTCATACCAGTCACCCGCGGTGTCACCGTCGGTGTCCGGATCGGTAGGATCGGTTCCGGTATTCGTCGCACTCACGTAAGTTCCGGTTCCCGTTTCCACCC
>JARFRT010000196.1 GCA_029287105.1 Akkermansiaceae bacterium
ACCGACACCGTTTACCTGCCGAACCCGGAAAACCAGGCGGTGTATGCGCAGCTTTACGAACTGTATAAAACGTTGCATGATGCGTTTGGCAAGACAGGCTGGTCGGGCTCACTTGAGCACGTCATGAAGGACTTGATCGAAATCCGCGAAACCCAAAGGACATCATGAACCAGGAGCTCAAACAACAGGTGGTCGATGCCAACAAGGCGCTGGTGAGTTCCGGCCTGGTCACTCTGACATGGGGGAATGTCAGCGGGATCGACCGCGCGTCGGGGCTGGTTGCCATCAAACCGAGTGGCGTCGATTACGCAGAGCTGACGGTGGATCATCTGGTGGTGGTTAATCTGGACGGCGAGGTGGTCGAGGGCGACCTGCGGCCGTCGTCCGATACCAAGACGCATCTTGAGCTGTATCGGCATTTTTCGGAGATCGGGGCGGTGGTGCACACCCACAGCCCGTGTGCGACCGCCTTTTCCCAGGCGGGGGTCGGTCTTCCCTGCCTGGGCACCACGCATGCGGATCATTTTTTTGGTGAAGTTCCCGTTGCCCGTGCGTTGACGCCGGAGGAGGTCGCGGTCGACTACGAACATGCCACCGGCGTGAGTATGGTGGAGAGGTTTACCGAGTTGAATCTCAACCCGCTGGAGATGCCGGCGATCCTCCTGAAACATCATGCACCATTCACCTGGGGCAAGACGCCGCAGTATGCGCTCGATAACAGCATCGCGCTGGAAATGTGTGCCAGGATGGCCCTGATGACCTGGCAGCTCAACCCCGATGCCGAGGAGATCCCCAGCCACATCCTCAACAAACACCACGAGCGTAAACACGGTGCGGCGGCTTATTACGGGCAGGGGAAGTAAGGGATGTTGATTTGGAGTGCGGACGGCTTGCCTCCGCTTTATTCTGAGTCGGCTTGCCGATCTCTGTTCCGGCGATAGCCGCACTCGGGACTACCGCACAGATCGGGCCTCGCAATGACTGCGAAATGGGTCTAGTGTGACCGTGCGACGTATGAAGCCATCGAGCCTAGGAAAGCTGTGGGCCGTCCGCCTGATGAGGGCGGCGGCGAAGTGGTGGCGGCACAAACACGCGGATGAGGCGGCGGCGCTCGCATTTTACTCGTTGATTTCGCTGGTTCCCATCCTGCTGGTCGGGATAGCGGTCGCCTCACTCGTCGTGGATGAAGAGACGGCGACGCGTATATTCTTGGCCGAGACGGATCGCGTCGCGGGAACGACGGTGGGTGGTTACTTTGCGCAGATTTTGCGAAATGACATCCAATGGGCGGGCTCGGGAGTCTCCCCCCTCATTGGCGGACTGTTGTTATTTTTTTCGGCGACCAAGGTGATTGCCGAATTAAGAAAATCCTTGGGCAAGGTGTTTGGCACGCCGCAGAGGAAGGGTCGGAAAGCCGCGCTCGCAAGTTTGGCGGGACGTTTGGCCGCAATGGTCATGTTGCTGTTGCTGGGGGCATTCATCGCCAGTGCCGTGATTTTTGAAACGATGATGGGCGTGATTGTCAGCTCGCTGAAGGATTCGCCATTGCTGTTGCGGATGGCCGCGCTGGTGTCACCGCTGCTGTCATTTTGTGCCATGGTTTTTTTGGCCGCGGTTGCGATGCGCTGGCTGCCGGCGCGCCCCCCGAAATTTCGCGAGGCCCTGGTCGGAGGCGTTGTCAGTGCATTGTTGTTAGTCGGGTTGAAAATAGGTCTCGCCCAGTTTCTCAAACACACGGACGTTGGCAGTTTTTACGGCAGTGCCCTGACCTTGGTGCTGGTGCTGTTCTGGATTTACTTTGCAATGCAGGTGTTTCTCTACGGTGCCGAACTGGTGGCTGAGCTTGCCCTGGAAAGGAGAATGCATGAACCCGCCGTGGACGCGGATCTTGTGAGCGAATCCACAGTACACGAAGAACCATCCGCCGATGATAAAGAATCCCCTCATAGGCACGGCAATCAACCGGAGTTGCGTTAGCCTGCCATACGTAGTTACTCCCCGATGACTTTCTT